>CALGUT010000267.1 GCA_937920335.1 uncultured Opitutales bacterium | reverse complement strand
TGGTGGCGGGACTCCAGGAATGGGGAGTCCCGGTGGAAATGCCCCTGGACGCAACCGAGGTGGAAACGGCCGCGGCGGTGCGGCGCCGGAAAGTTCTTCCGGCTCCGGCCCATCAAACCCAGGCGACGCTCAGATTGATGCTTCTGCTGCGGCGGGCATTGATAAGTCGCTTTCAATCACCGGGCGAGCTTCCAATAGCGTGTACGACGTCCGAGTGGTCGACTGCACGATTGTGGTGGCGACCCGAGGGCTCCCGGCCGTCATCGACGCGATCGCAGCGCAGAATTTTATGACCGTCCTCGATGTTCAACTCCAGCCAGCGAATGCTTTCGCCGCGGCGGCGAACGGCTTCATTTACGGGATTGAGCCGGTTTCCACGGTGAAGCTCCGGATCGAGACGATCTGGCTCCGAGAGTGGACGGCGGATGCGATGCCCGGTGATCTCCGGGAAGCGCTCGGTATCAAAAGCACACCTAAGACCACGCCTGGCAAGGCTGGTTGACCCTTCGTGATTGATTTTCAGTCACCTTGTACCTCGAACCTTGAAGCGGAAGATATCCACAGATGAACAAGGGAATTCCATTCTGGGAACAGCACATCGAAAAGATGGTCTTTGGCCTCGCGGCTTTGGTCCTCCTCGGCGTGCTCGCCATCGTCGTGCTCGATCTCGATGCGGTCACCGCTGACATCGATAATCGAGTGCTCGGGCCCGCGGAAGTCGACGAAGTCATGATCGCCAAGGCACGCGAACTGAGCCGAAAGCTCCAGCCCGATGCGACCGCTGACATCGAGCAGTTCGCGTCGGTATCCGGTGGTGGGGGAGAGGCCTATCGTCAGCGATTGGCTGGCTCGACATCACCTGCAACGGCGCCACCACTCATTGCCCCCTCACTGGCGTCAGTTCTCTTGCCGGCCGAGGTTGGCTCCGCTGACGTCTGGTACTACCAACCGATCATTCCCGAACCTCGAATTCAGCCGATGGTCCTGCAGACCATCGACACGATCCAGCAATCCGAACTCGATCGCGTTCCAACGCTCTCCGCAATGCTTGATGGTGGGAGCCGGGACGTCATCTGGACGACGCCGGTTGCCAGCATCGATCTCGCCGCGATCCGTGCTGAACTTGAGGGCCAAGATTCAATGACGGACCCGCGTCGGAGTCAGATTCCAAGTAACTGGTACAACCGACGGCCATACTTCGTGGATGTTGTCTTTGAGCGTCAGGCCATGGGGCGTGATGGGAAGTGGGGTACCGCCGAGCTGGTTGAGCCTGTTCCGGGGATGCGATCGTTCCGCGAGGAAATCGCAGAATTGGTGGCAAGCGCTGGACTTGATGCGGGATTCCGACGCCAAGTCTGGCAGACCCTCGATGATAAAGTCCAACAGCTCGAAATCATGCAGCCTGATTTCTATGCCACCAAGAATGATTCATTCGCTGAACCTACGCTGTTTGATGATCGAGCAGCGTCCAGTGCTGACGAGATCGAAGATGTCAGCGATGAAGAAGCAACCCGTCGGCAACAGCAGCGTGAGATTGAGCGGCGACTTCGCGATCGAGTCAACTCCGCGAAACGAGTCGAATCCACCCTCGAAGAGCTCGGTGGTCCGATGCGACAGGAAGACATCGATCAGGCCAAGGGTGATGGCGGAGGAGGCAGCAGCGGTGGGGGCCGAGGCGGTGGTCGAGGTGGTGACAAGAAGGATCCGAACGGCGACCCAGGGTTTGGGTCGAGCGGCCAAGGAAAGAAGGGGTCAGCGGTTTCGGCCACTGATCAACGCCGGCGTCTGAATCTCACGCTCAAGCTCGATCGTCTCAAGACGGAGATTCAGCGTCTCCAGTCTGAATTCGAGGCGCTGAATCCAGCCGCTGCGGCCGCCATGGCGGGGCTCGATGATGAATCACTTCAAATCATCGACGTCGCGACGGATGATGAAATGCTGGTCTGGACGCATGATCTTGGCGTCGTACCGGGTGCTTCCTATCGATATCGCTGCCGTGTCTTGCTCTACAACCCGCTCTTTGCACGCAGCAGGCAGCTCTTGAAGGCTCAGCAAGAGTTCGCGACGGCCTTCACGATCGAATCCCTGACCAGCGACTGGTCGGCACCGATCGAAATCAAGCCGCCCGTGGAGTTCTATGTGGTCCGAGCCACCGAGGATGGCGGGAGCATGGGCTTGGGTGAGATCCGGATTGAGATGTACCGGTATTTCAACGGAAGTCGTCGGAGTGAACAGTTCACCGTCCAACCCGGTGAACAGATCGGCCGATCCGCCACCGTGACTCAAAACGGTGAAGTGGCAACGGTCGACTTCTCGACGGATTGGTATTTGGTGGACGTGATTGCCGATCCCGCCGCGGTTGGTGGCTCCGGGCTGGATCGTGACGATGACTCGACGGTGGTCTGCAGGCGGATCGATGGATCGGAAGTGCGGCTGAGAGTCCCTTCGCGGCAGATCGCCAATCCTGAGCGTGTTCGGCTCAAGATGGATGTCAGAGACGCCCAGTCTTCCTGAGTGACGGACCGCAAAAAACGCTTGAAACACAGTGGTTTCGTTGCCGCCGCCAATTTGTCCGATCGAACTAGAAATCATGTTTCGAACTCGCCAGCCGGCCGTCCTTCAAAGGACGGCCGGCTTTCTCTTGCGGGTCGTGGGCCAGGCACAGCGGAGACCCCTCTGGGGCCGGATCCAATCGCGTGGCCCTTCCTGGGCTGCCTGACGGGCCTCAGAGCACCTCTGGTAGCCGGCGTGGCCGTCTTTGTTTCCGCAGGAATCACACTCCTGGTTTGAGGATCACGGATGAATCGTGTCGCGAACCTCTGAAGCACGTCCAGCAGTGCCATGGGGGCTTTGGGCTCCGGTCCCAAAACAGGTTTTCTGGTGGAGAAATGGTGGATGAATGGGACTCTTTGGCATCAGATCACGTCGGATGCCGACTATCCAACCCATCAACCGGGCGTCAAAGCCCTGAAAACTCAAAAACAGGTCTAGAAATGCCCATTTTGGCGAGTGAGTGGGGTTGACACCCTCAGGGATTTTACTATCCTTCTCCTTCTGCCCTCAACCGACGGAAATCGTCAAGCGAAGGCAGCCGGCCAAGAAGTTTAGGTCGCGTTTCTGCTCTTTGAAAACCCGTGCACGATGTCGCGATGTTCACTGACCTTTCACCAAGATGTAGGTCAACATGTGAACATCGAGACCGAGAGATCTTGAGTAGCCATGTGACTTGCGGGCTGTCTTGCTTGCTGCTGACAGCCGTTTCCTTAATACCACTCGCGGTGTTAAGGAAAGGTCGATCTTCGCTTCGTTCCTTCGGGATCGGGTCGAGGTCGGCGCGGTCAAGTTATTAAGGGCACACGGTGGATGTCTTGGCGTCGAGAGGCGATGAAGGACGTTGGAACCTGCGATATGCCCAGGGGAGCTGGTAACCGAGCTTTGATCCTGGGATTTCCGAATGGGGAAACCCGGCCCGTAAGGGTCATTCGTATCTGAATGCATAGGGTACGAAAGCGAACGCGGTGAACTGAAACATCTCAGTAACCGTAGGAAAGGAAAGCAACAGCGACTCCGTAAGTAGCGCCGAGCGAAAGCGGATAAGCCGGAATGCATTGCGAACTGCCTGGAAAGGCGGACGATACAAGGTGATAGTCCTGTAGCAATGTTGCCGGTGAGGCCTAGAGTAGGTCCGGGCTCGTGAAACCCGGTCTGAACACGGGGGGACCACCCCCCAAGCCTAAGTACTCCTCGACGACCGATAGTGAACCAGTAACGCGAGTGAACGATGAAAAGCACCCCGATAAGGGGAGTGAAAAGTACCTGAAACCGTGTGCTTACAAGCGGTCGGAGCCCTTCGGGGTGACGGCGTGCCTTTTGCATAATGAGCCGACGAGTTACTCTCTGTGGCAAGGCTAAGCTGAATCCCAGCGCAGCCGAAGGGAAACCGAGTCTTAAAAGGGCGTCGAGTCGCAGGGAGTAGACGCGAAACCCGTTGATCTACCCATGGGCAGGTTGAAGGGAGGGTAAAACCTCTTGGAGGACCGAAGCCTTGAACGTTGAAAAGTTCTGGCATGACCTGTGGGGAGGAGTTAAAGTCTAATCATAACGGGAGATATCTCGTTCTCTCCGAAATAGTTTTTGGACTAGCCTTACGTTATATCCTGCGGGGGTAGAGCGACTGGATGGGGCTGGGGGGCCACAAGCCTACCCACCTCAACCAAACTCCGAATACCGCAGTGACCTATCGTGGGAGTCAGACTACGGGGGATAATCTCCGTGGTCAAAAGGGAAACAGCCCAGACCGCCGGTTAAGGCCCCTAAATATATCTGAGTTGAAAAGGTAGTCAGATTGCAGTGACAGCCAGGATGTTGGCTTAGAAGCAGCCACCATTTAAAAAGTGCGTAATAGCTTACTGGTCGAGGAATCTGGCGCCGATAATGATCGGGGATAAGATATATGCCGAAACCGCGGACGTCTTCGGACGTGTTAGGAGAGCGTAGCTGTCAGCGTCGAAGCTTGCCCGTAAGGGCAGGTGGAGCGGCAGCTAGTGAATATGTCGGCTTGAGTAACGATAAACGGAGTGAGAATCTCCGTCGCCGAAAACCTAAGGTTTCCTGGGGAAGGTAATTCCGCCCAGGGTTAGGCGGTACCTAAGGCGAGGCCGAAAGGCGTAGTCGATGGACAGCAGGTTAATATTCCTGCCCTTTCATGTAAGATTGATCCGGCGTGACGGATCATGAAGTTCGACGGCACAGTGAAGCGTGCAGGCCTTCGGGCCGATGTCGGGTGGATTGGTTCCAAGAAAAGCCGTCCGGTGACGAGCATGGAAGCCGTACTAAAACTGACACAGGTAGGTGTGGCGAAAAGCCTCAGGCGCTCGAGATAATGGTCGTGAAGGAACTAGGCAAATTGACCCCGTACGTTCGCAATAAGGGGGCCCTCCCTCCTCGCAAGAGGAGAAGGGCGCAGAGAAGAGGCTCTGGGGACTGTTTATCAAAAACACAGCACTGTGCTAACTCGCAAGAGGACGTATACAGTGTGACGCCTGCCCGGTGCCGGAAGGTTAAGGGAGCTGGTTAGCTTCGGCGAAGCTAGCGACCGAAGCCCCGGTAAACGGCGGCCGTAACTATGACGGTCCTAAGGTAGCGAAATTCCTTGTCGGGTAAGTTCCGACGCGCATGAATGGCGTAACCACTGGAGCACTGTCTCCACGACCAACTCGGTGAAATAGTAGTGGCGGTGAAGATGCCGCCTACCCGCAGCAAGACGGAAAGACCCCGTGGAGCTTTACTGTACGTTTGTACTGGTCACGTATTTATTCTGCGTAGGATAGGTGGGAGGCTTTGAAACTAGGATTCTGGTCCTGGTGGAGCCATCCTTGAAATACCACCCTGAATACATTTGTGGCCTAACACTGATTCCCATGAAGCTGGGCAGTGGACAATGCATGCCGGGCAGTTTGACTGGGGCGGTCTCCTCCTAAAAAGTAACGGAGGAGCGCAAAGGTTAGCTCAGTGCGGTTGGAAACCGCATGATAGAGTGTAAGAGCATAAGCTAGCTTTACTGCGAGACATACAAGTCAAGCAGTCTCGAAAGAGGGCTCTAGTGATCCGGCAGTTCTGTGTGGAAGGGCTGTCGCTCAACGGATAAAAGGTACCCCGGGGATAACAGGCTGATCGCTCCCGAGCGTCCATAGCGGCGGAGCGGTTTGGCACCTCGATGTCGGCTCATCACATCCTGGGGCTGAAGGCGGTCCCAAGGGTTCGGCTGTTCGCCGATTAAAGTGGTACGCGAGCTGGGTTCAGACCGGCGTGAGCCAGGTCGGTCCCTATCTGCTGTGGGCGTTGCAATGTTGTGAGGAAACTTCTTTAGTACGAGAGGATTGGGAAGGACGCACCCCTGGTGAGCCAGTTGGACCGCTCGGTCCACCGCTGGGTAGCTAAGTGCGGCAGGGATAACCGCTGAAAGCATCTAAGCGGGAAGCCCACCTCGAGATGAGCATTGCTTTGAGACCCCCGAAATACTATCGGGTTGATAGGTCGCACGTGTAAGTGCCGAAATGCATTCAGCGAAGCGATACTAACGGTCGAAAATTTGACCGTGCCGACCCTGCCCCGATCCATAGGATTGGGTGACAGGTCGAGCACAGAAGGTCACATGGTGGGACAGCCGGTTGACACCGGTGAGTCCCAATAGCCAAGATCACTTGGTCTCGATACGCGACATTTGCACGATTACCGCCTGGCTGGGTGACAGCCCGGTCAGGCGTTTGTCGGTGACCATGAGGACGAGGAAACACCTGTTCCCATCCCGAACACAGAAGTGAAGCTCGTTCTGCCGATGATACTGCTCAGCGGGAAAGTAGGTTATCGCCGACATTTAGGCCCGGCCGAGGGAAACCTCGGTCGGGCCACCTTTGTTTTTGGACCTCCCATCACGGAATGAAAGGTGAGGTTGAAGACGATCCCGAAGACGATCCCGAAGGCAGCCCATCGATGGCTGATCGATACT
>CALGUT010000266.1 GCA_937920335.1 uncultured Opitutales bacterium | reverse complement strand
TGGCACTTTTCAAAGTATTCCTTTTCAACAGTTAGCATGAAGCTCCCTAACCTTCTTCTTTTCCCTTCGCTATGCCTGTGCTCTGTGATTTCAGCCGACGTTAAATCCTGGCGAAACGGGGGTAACGATCTCTACCCCGAGACAACGGCTCCTATCAACTGGGACGATCGCGACTCCGTCTTATGGAAAGTAGAAACTCCGGTCTGGGGCAACGCCCGCCCGATTATCGTGGGGAACAAATTGTGCTACACCGCTGAACCCGCAGAACTTATTTGTGCCGACGCCAAAACCGGTAACACACTGTGGCAAACCTCCAACTCACTGGAAGACGTCATCGATATGACGCCCGCCGAACGGAAGGAATTGAAACGTATTATCGAAGCCAACGAAAACCTGACAGCCACACTCGAACCAGCGAAGCGCAGAGTCTATCAACTCAATCGACGCTTGAGAAACGACAAAGGCAACGAACGTTTACAGAAACAATTGGTCGAAGCAGAAGCGGAGCAGGCACGGCTCGAAAAAGAAGCCGGAACCATTCCCAAACAATTTAGAAAACCCAAGACTCACGATACCAACGGCTACGCCTCGATGACGGCCTGTTCAGATGGAGAATTTATCTACGCCGGCTTCGGACTTGGCGTCATCACCAAGTTTGATCTGGATGGAAATCGAATCTGGGGCAGAGTTATGGAAGGTCCGGATCACGGATTCGGAACCAGTGTGTCGCCACAACTCGTTGGCAATAAGCTCATCGTTCGCTTTGGCGACTACGCCGGACTGGACCCCGAAACGGGCGAAGAACACTGGCGGGTGGAAGACCCCGCAACCTTCGGTCCCCCCGCATCCTTTCAAGTCGAAGACGAGCACTACCTGTTCACCGTCCGAGGTGAGCTTATTCGCGTGTCCGATGGCAAGAAATTGCCCTCCGAAGACTGGGCCATTCCAGAGAAGAAATTTGCCTTCTTCAACACACCTTTCGTTAAAGACAACCGAGTCTATGTGGTACACGGTGCCGCTGGCATCCAGGGCGATCTCTACTGTATGGAAATCCCCGACACCAAAGAATCTCTTGCCCAAAACGGCCTGAACGAAGTGTGGTACGCACAAGTCTCAGAAGAACGCTACTACACCTCCCCCATCGTACTCGATGACATCGTTTATATCTACTCAATGGGCAATAAATTCCAGGCGCTGGATGCCGTTACCGGCGACCTCATCTACTCCCACAAAGTCGAAGGCACCAAAGGCCGTGCCTTCACCGGTATCACCCTCGTCAAAGACAAGCTCCTCATTGGCGAAGAAGACGGCACCCTCATATTTATCAAACCCGGCACCGTTTACGAAGAGCTCGTCCGCTTCAACCTAGGCGAGAATCGCAGCACCCCCATCTTCGACGGCGACACCGCCTATCTACGAACAATGGAACACCTGTTTGCCTTCAAAGATAGCTAAGGAAGCCAGGACCAATAATACCCTCCCCCCTACAGGTGATCCAACGGACTGGCACCCCGACACCGGGCTTCACCATCACATGAGAATAAATCATCGTAGTATCCAAGTGGCTGTAACTCAGCAATTCCAGCACCGTCCTGATATCTACACCCGCCTCAAGCATATGAGTAGCATAACCGTGACCTAATACGTGCATTGTTAGGTGTTTGGACATTTATTGGTAACTTCCATGCGTTTCGAAAATATCGGTCTTGTTCTCCACTGCTTATCCAGACATTAGGGTTTGCGCTCGTGTTTTTCTTCTACTACTACCGGTAATGGAATCCTAGTACAGTCCACACTGGGTTTACACTTTTGTATCGTATCCAGTATCTGGAAAACCTTACTGAGCAGAACGAAAATGAAAAAGAGTAAGAACAGCTATACAGAGATAACGTTTATAACCTGCCCTAAATGCGGCTTTCAGAAAGAAGAGAAGATGCCTACCGATTCGTGCCAATATTTCTGAGAGTGTCCGAGTTGCCGAACTATGGTAAAACCTAAAGAAGGAGACTGCTGTGTTTACTGCTCTTATGGATCCGTACCCTGTCCCCCGATACAAATGAAAGGCAATTGCGGTGTGTGAAGTCAAAGTGCAGAACCAGTCTCATTACGGAAGCCCACCAACCCAATTTTGTAAGCTCGCCGTTCGCCGAATTATTTTTTCTGGAGAAATCAATTTACCATGTGGATAAATGCGACCTGCTTCCTTGATTTCCACATACCGGCTGCGACTCCGTTCCTGTTTATGCTGCGACCACGCAGCGGGTGGCAGCAGTGGGTGGGTCGTGAAGAATACATCTTGACCCCCAGCGTTCCCGCGGTCGAGTTTACCGACCCGTTTGGTAACCTTTGCCAGCGACTAATCGCACCGCCAGGGAGATTCTCCGTTCACACCTCGGTCGATGTTGAATGCGCCGAGGCATCCGATGCGGCTCCCGGGACCCGCTTTGTCGAGGTGCAGCTACTACCTGAAGAAACGCTACCGTTCCTGCTGCCAAGTCGGTATTGCGAATCCGATCGCTTCAACCAGATGGCGGCTTCGATCGTCGCGGGTCGGACCCCTGGGTACGACCAATGCACTGCAATCGTCGAGTACATTCGCCAGACGATACGATACACTCCAGAGGCCGGACAGGACATCGTGAGTGCATGCGAGGTCAATGAGAGACCAGAAGCCGTCTGCAGGGATTTGGCGCATTTAGGCATTGCTTGTTGTCGCGCGCTTTCAATTCCGGCGCGGCTGGTCGTCGGGTATTTGGAGAACTTACAACCGATGGATCTGCATGCCTGGTTCGAGGCATACGTTGGAGGGCGATGGTACACGTTCGATCCAACCCAAGATGACTTGCAGGGTGCGCGTGTGGCGATCGCCTATGGTCGGGATGCGGCCGATGTCGCCATCTACACACAATTCGGCGATCCAGTGGAGTTGCTTGCCATGAACGTCACGGTCGATCGAATGGGGAAGCCTTACTCATGATCATTTAACCCCTTACCAGCAAACAAACCGGAGCAGGCAACGTTACTAACACGACACAAGGGCACTCAACGCTAGTCGAAAAAAAGGTGAAGTATTTATCTC
>CALGUT010000265.1 GCA_937920335.1 uncultured Opitutales bacterium | reverse complement strand
CTGAATCACACCTCCCTCAACTGCCTCCGCAACCGCTTCCGCGATTTCGACCCCCACGCTCTCCTGAGCTTCTTTCGTCGAAGCTCCCAAATGAGGAGTTAAAACCAAATTGTGTAAGCCACGCATGGGACTATCCTCAGACAGTGGCTCACTATCATAAACATCTAGCCCCGCATAGGACACCTTACCTGATTCAATGGCCTCAACTAAATCTTCCTGGTTAATAATCCCACCACGCGCACAATTAAATAAGCGAACGCCATCTTTCATTTTGGCGATGGACTCCTTATTAACCATGTCTCTGGTTGCATCCGTCAAAGGCATGTGGACGGTAATAAAATCTGCTACCTCAAATACTTGGTCCAGTGTCATCGCCTCTACGCCCATTTGCTTTGCCCGCGCTTCGACGAGATAGGGATCATACGCCACTACTCGCATACCAAAAGCCTGGGCTCGGGATGCGATTTCAGCGCCAATCCTACCCAACCCGAGTATTCCAAGGGTTTTGCGGAATACCTCTACGCCGCCATAAACCTTCCGATCCCATCTGCCCGCAGTCATAGATGCGTTCGCCTGGGCGACTTGCCGGGCCCCACACAAGATATGAGTAAACGTCAGCTCAGCAGTCGCGATCGTATTGCCACCCGGCGTATTCATAACGACCACGCCATGCTCGGTAGCAGCATCGATATCAATATTGTCAACACCTACTCCGGCTCGTCCGACCACCTTCAAATTCGGCGCAGCTTCGATAACCTGCCTGGTCACTTTAGTTTCGCTGCGAACGATTATTCCCGAAACATCTTTTGCCAGTTCCAGTATCGTTTCAGGGGAAGATCCGTAGGCTTCAATAACCTCAAGTCCTTCTTGGTTTTTCAGGAATTCGACACCGCTAACTGCGATTTTGTCTGCGACAAGTATTTTCATCAGGTTTGGGACGGAAAAACCGATGAATACAAGAACGGGATTTTTTAATTGCAACGACGAAATCAGGCAACTTCTGCCTGACCAGAAATACCCAGCTACTGCTGATCCAGATCAAGCAAGCTTTCCGCCAACCGTCCGAATGAAACTTCAACCTCTTCACCGGTCGTTAAATTCTTAAGCTTCGCAGCACCACGGGCATGCTCATCTTCGCCAAAAATAGCTGCCCACCGGGCACCACTCTCATTTGCAGCCTTAAATTGTTTACCAAAACCAATGGTGCGAATCGGATATTCGACAGCGAAACCCGCGAGTCTAAGCGACTGAACCTGCCCCAGAGCGGCTTGCAGCACCTCATCACTTCCAATTACCACATAAACATCCGGTGCCTGCACATAATTTGGCAGAAGGCCTTTTTCGCTCAGAAGGTCTTTGATCACGACATCTCCCATCGCAAACCCTACTGCTGGCAGGTCGGGACCCCCCAATTTCTTGACCAGATGATCATAACGACCACCTCCAGCGATAGCACGATGCTCACCTTGAATATCGAACGCCTCAAAGACAAATCCAGTATAATAAGCGAGTCCACGCACGATTCCTAGATCGATCCTCAGAAAACCGCCCATGCCCATAGCCTTAAGACGATGGATTAGGGAATTCCATGCATCCAACCTATCCGCTAATGCTGCTGATAGCCCAGCGTCTGAAACATGCGCTTTAAAAAATGTCACTAAATCAGACAATTCGCGTATATTGGTCAGCGTATCTACTTTGATCAGGAAATCTTCAGCGGCGTCATGAAAATATGGAGTGAGTTTTTCCAGCAACACCTCGCGCGGCATGCGCTCCAACTTATCGACCAGTCCGAGAACTCCAAAAATCGACGATTCATCCAATCCCAGGCTTTTCAGATAAAGCACCCACAAATGGCGGTCGCTGATGCGTATAACGAAATCTTGCTCCGTTAACCCCATTACCGAAAGACTGTGAATCAGGGTACCGATCACCTCCGCGTCCGCGCCTGGTCCGGGTTCTCCAAAAATATCGGCATTAAACTGATAGAATGAGCGTAACCGGCCCTTCTGTTTTCTTTCGTAGCGGAAGTTCTCTTCAATACAAAACCACTTGATTGGCCGACGCAGCGCATTGGCTTTGGCACCAATCATCCGCGCAAGACTCGGGGTCATCTCCGGTCGCAATGCAACCGCTCGCCCTCCTTGATCTTCAAATGAAAACAGTTGACTAACTATTTCGTCGCCGGATTTTTGCTTAAATAACTCAAGCGGTTCCAGAATCGGACCATCATACTCTTTGAAGCTGAATGACTGGGCTGTCTTTCGCCAAATACGGAACAAGTGATTCCGCAGTGAACATTCTTCAGGATAAAAGTCCCGAAAGCCTGGAAGTGTTTTAAACATGATGTGCGACTAATTTAACTGCGCACGGATCAGACGACCAATGTTACAAGTTGTCTAACTCGAGATCCTTGAGGTTCGCTTTCAGCTCCTTGCCGGCTTTAAATTTAACAACCGCGCGGGTCGGAATCACGACATCCTTTTCAGGCCGATTCGGATTTCTGCCAATTCTTGCCTTACGGACTTGAATTTCAAACACTCCGAAGTTCCTTAACTCAACGTTCTGACCAGAACTCAAAGCCTTCGCGATCGCGTCCAAAGTCAATTGAACAACCTCCTTGACTTCTTTTTGTGGATAATTGGTTTTCTGGTAGATATCTAGAACGATATCTCGCTTTGTTAAATTGTCTGACATAAGGCCTTTAGCTCCGTTTGTAACATCAATGTGACACCTACCAAAAAATCCGAATTTCCATTCGTCAATGGCAAAGAAAAATTTGCTCCTAAAATTTCCAAGTACATGAGTGACAAAGACACAAAAAATCCTTTCGAAGAAATTCAGAAACAACTTCAGGAACTTCTCAAAACCAACAATCCTAACGTAACGATTAATCCGTTTACGCCCCAGAAGGAAACTCCACCACCCGCCAGTCCAGGGGAAGAAGGAGTTGATGACAACGAGATCATCAAACAAATTCGAGCTTTCAACCGCAAGCCTAAAGAGATCCGCGACTACCTGGATCGCTACGTCATTCGACAAGATGAAGCGAAGAAAGTTTTATCGGTAGCTATTTGCG
>CALGUT010000264.1 GCA_937920335.1 uncultured Opitutales bacterium | reverse complement strand
CTGCCTAGCTCTTCAACTTGTGAAACCGAGTAGCGGAGTTCTCCCTCCGTATAGACTTTTTGGTCCGCTGTGACCACGTCTATAGGCTCATTAGAAACAATGATAGAACCTGCATTGAAAATAATTTGTGAGAGTGCTTTGGATTCTACTCCAGCTATAGTCGACAGCCATTCTAGGATCTTCTTGTCTTTCGGAGTCGAGGTGGGGCTATTCAAATGAAGTGTGTCTGAGATAATTCCGGACATCATTATACCAGCGATCTCCGGAGAGGGTATTTTGTCGTATCTCTGGTATTGATCGGCTATGATTGTACAGGTTGAGCCGACCGGTTCATTTATAAACAGAATAGGTTGAGAAGTCGGTGTATTGCCTAGGCGGTGGTGATCGATGATTTCCAGAATGTTGACTTCCGAAGCTCCCAGGACAGCTTGGCCGACTTCGTTGTGGTCGACGAGAATGATTTTGGTTTTCGTTGGGCGAAGAAGGTCGGTCTTGCTGAAGATCCCCATCATCTTATTGGATTCACTCATTACGAAGTGAACGGAATTGTTCATCAAAGCAGTTCTGCGACGAACGTCTTTCACCATCTCCTCTGGGCCAAATCTCGAGATTTTGGTGTCGATTATATCAGTGACAAGCGTAGCTGAACGGATGGTCCAAGCGGTCGTCGCTGAATCATAGGGACTGACTATCAGGTTAACTCCTTTTTCATTCGCAAGCTCGACGATCTCGGGATCTACCTCCAAGCCGCCCGTTATAACTAGTAGGCGAACGCCACTGTAGAGTGACTTCGACTGGATGTCGTAACGATCACCCACAACGATAATACTTTGTTCCGGGAGAATCTTTTCTTCGTCGGTAAAACTTCCGAACGATCGGATATCCATTGCGCCCACTCGAACGAACATTTCTTCAATCTTGTCAGCATCATTGATGCTGAGTACCTCTGAGTTGGTTGCGTTGATGATCGCTTGTACCGACGTCACTACCCGTCGCATGGATTTTGGTTCACGAATCTTTGGGATGAAGAACTCTCCCATCTCAAAGATTGAAAGGAGTCCACGGACCTGGCCGTCACTTTCAACAACCGGCAGCGCTCGTACGTCGAACTCATCGATTACCTCAAGTGCTTCAATACAGGTGGCGTCCGGTCTGACACTTCGGACTTCCTTTACCATAATGTCTTTCAATCTCGGAGTTACATCGCCTTTGAAAACTGGCAGGGGGACATTGAAATGATCAAGGATTACGTCGATCCGGGCGTTCGAGTTTCCGCACCGGGCGGCGACGTAGTTACTAGAATTAGAACTCTGGTTTTTAAAATCCGCGTAGGCGATGGCAGCACAAATAGAGTCGGCATCGGGATTCTTGTGACCAATAACATATATCGGTTCGGTCATGATGGTAGTTGGGAAAGGAGGCAGTTAGCGAGTTGGTAGCTTCGCAATTAGTTTCCGGATATTCCTTCTTTGCCGTCCAATAGGCTTTTGTCGGGATCTCCAAAGAATTTAGCGCCTTGAGAAATGGATTGTAGGATAGAGGTTGCTGGCTTTCGCGTGACAGGATTCGTCAATTCACCGTTTATGTTTTCATACCACTCAACGTGGCCGTCAAAAAATGCAATGTGGCCTCCGGCAACGCCGTAGGGAGATATGGTTTCATCACTGCTCCATTCGCTGGTTTGTGGATCGAGCCCACGAGTCATAGCTACAGGTGTGGAGGAGGGGGCATTGGATGATAATCCAGCGACCAGATCGAAACTTACAGGTGAATTCAGAAACGACTGAGATAGTACCCACGGAGCATCGGTGGTATCCCGTTCTGCGACCGCTTGGGTGTTCACGGCCTGTTGTTCGACGTGCAGGTCTGTGGGGATTTGATAGACGTTCGCTTCATTCAAGTAGCCACGCCACGCAAATTCGTAGGCAATGTGATAGACGTTGGTGATCTCAAATGCAGTATCCTGTCCTGACGACGGGTTCTTGGAAATTCGAAGTGGAAGATTTTTTCCTTTGTTGTCAGATCGAAATTGAACGTAGCCCGATGCAATCTGTTTGAGGTTGTTCAGGGACGTCGTCCGTTGGGCCTGCCTTAGGTAGCCCGTGATTGTGGGAAAAAGTAAGGCAGCTAGAATCCCGATGATCGTGATTACGGTTATCAACTCAACGAGCGTGAAACCTGTCTTAGTGGCGCGGGTCCGAACAATACTAGCTTTCATGTTAACTCAAAAAAGATCGCCGACTGAGAGGGTGTTTCAATTCTAAAATGTCTTTAATTGGCGTTGGATAGCGGTAATTAGCAGCTCTTTGACGACTCAGGCTCCATTTTGTCCACCCGGCGTGCGTGGCGGCCCCCTTCAAAGTCGGTGGAGATAAAGGCTTTTACCCTGTAAAATGCCTGTTCGTTGGTCACATGTTTGCCTGGCAAAACGATTACATTCGAGTTGTTATGCTGGCGGGTCATTGCGGCATCTTCATCAAATGCTACCAGAGCGGCCCTGATTCCGGGAACCTTATTGGCACAGATACTCATGCCGATTCCGGATTTACAGATGAGCACGCCAAAGTCGGCCTGATTGCCGATTACATCCTCGCAAACCTTCTTCGCATAATCCGGGTAATCTACAGACGTCTCGTCGAAGGCGCCATGATCAATCACCTCAACGCCTTCCTGCTTTAGAAAAGCAACTATCTTTTGGCGTATTTCAACGCCACCGTGGTCCGTTCCTACACTGAGCTTCATGGCTTTTGGGGAAATTGTTGTTCGAGAAACCGAATCAAGCTGGGAATGGCTTCTACCATGGAGTCACGAGCATTCTCGTATTCCGCAAAATTACCTCCAAAAGGGTCTGGGATTTCGGTGCTTTCGCCAGCTTCGATGAATTGTCGCATCAGGTAGAGCTTCTTGCTCGCAGATTCTCCGAGATGGTAGCGGACCGAATCTAGGTGGCTCTGGGTCATGCCAAAAATTAAATCAGCCTTTTCCAGCAGCTGATCTGTGGCATACGACGTCTCATGCTCTTTAAGATCAATACCTACCTTTTTCATAGCGACAATCGAGTTGGTCGATGCCGGGTAGC
>CALGUT010000263.1 GCA_937920335.1 uncultured Opitutales bacterium | reverse complement strand
TGTGGAAATGAGATCCCAGATGAATATCCATGCGATGGATGGGGGAAAACTCACTCCCCAGTATTCGAATAATCTGCGGGACTGGTCAGCATCCCCGGAAAGATTTGAAGTAGTTGAGGAGTTGTTTAATCCGGCTAAGACCTACCGTTATAGAGAGTCTCTCGAACCAGGCCAACCAGTCTTTCTGCGTTTCCTGTTGAAAACGGATTAGAAAAACCCTTTCTAAGTGGGAATTCACTCTTGTTTGAGATCGTCAGCTATTCTATTTTTTACCTATGGAAATGAATGGGAAACGAGTAATCTGTTTAATGATCTTCATTCAACTGTTTATGGTAACTGGAATGACTGCTCAACCCGCCGGCTTTAATTACGATGAGTCCAAGGTGCCTGAATACAGCCTTCCTGATCCTTTGGTCAGTCTGGATGGGAAAGGTATAATGGATGCTTCCGGATGGACGAACCATCGAAGGGCTGAAGTGTTGGAGCTTTTCCAAACCCATGTTTACGGCCGGCGTCCGGCAGATCCTAAACGGGTGTCCTACGTTGAAGCATCGAATGTGATCGCCCTGCAAGGGAAAGCGGTTCGGAAACAGGTGACGATTCGGCTTGATGAGCTAGGGGACGGATTTGATATAAACGTCCTTATTTATTTGCCGCCGACGATCAAAGGCCCTGTTCCTGCGTTTCTCGGATATAACTTTGGCGGTAATCAGTCGATCCATGCGGATCCTGGTATCATTATGCCGACTTCCTGGATGCGTGAAGAGAGAGGGGTTGGTTATGAAGGAGGAATTGCAAATGAAAAATCGCGGGGACTCAGTGCACGCCGCTGGCCGGTTGAGATGATTCTTGAGCGCGGTTATGCCTTGGTAAATGTCTACTATGGGGATATTGAGGCTGATCATGCTGAAGGATGGAAGAGCGGAGTCCGCTCGCAAATCAATCGCGACGATCAGGGGGATCATCTAGAACCGGATGACTGGAGTGCCATTTCGGCATGGAGCTGGGGACTGAGTCGTGTCCTCGACTATCTGGAAACGGATTCTGCAGTGGATGCGACCAAGGTCGCCGTCTTCGGCCATTCTCGATTGGGTAAGACTTCGCTGTGGGCGGGCGCGAGCGATGAACGTTTTGCGCTCACCATCTCCAATGATTCCGGCTGCGGAGGTGCTGCTCTCAATAGACGTGCGTTCGGAGAGACAGTACAACGTATAAATACGAATTTTCCTCATTGGTTTTCCGAGCGTTTTAAGACATATAATGATAATGAGTCGGCTTTACCGGTAGACCAGCACATGCTCATTGCTTTGATGGCCCCCAGGCCGGTTTATATTGCAAGCGCTGAAGAAGATCAATGGGCCGATCCAAAGGGAGAATTCTTATCCGGTAAACATGCGGGTCCGGTGTATGAATTGTTCGGATTGAAAGGTGTCGAGGTGGATAAGCAGCCATCAATACACGAGCCTGTTGGATCTTCGATCGGTTACCATATCCGTGCTGGAAAGCATGATGTGACAGACTACGACTGGGAACAGTATTTGAACTTTGCAGATAAGCACCTGAGGTAATTACAATATGTTTAATTTAGTAAAAAATCGTACCCAGAAAATGGATCCAAGCAGCTCGATCTACTGCTGTCGTGGCATGCCTTATGCCGCTTTCGTTTATGGGATCGTTAGTATTATTGCCTATTCAATCTGGGCGTTTGGAATCGTGAAAGGGCAAGGGCCTATGTACACGACGATCGCGCTCATCTATTTTGGATTGTCGGGACTTTCTCTGAGTCGGTTGGTTACAACACCCGGTATAAGGATGAAGTTCTGTTTCTTTTTTGCATTCGCGTTTTTGGCCTATGCAGTCTTTTGGTGTGTGTTTTGGTTCGGTTTGAGAGGGCGCTACGAGGCGGATCTATGGGGTTCTGTGGTCGGCTTGTTGGTGATGGCCTGGCTCTTTCAGAAAGCCTTTCAGAAGAAAGGCGGAATTCTGATAGCGTTTGCAGTGCTGTTTACCTGCTACACGTTGGGGTACTATCTGGGTGAAGTCGGGAACACCATCGTGGGTGGTAAAGTGGGGAAACTACTATGGGGCGCTGGTCACGGAATCGGTTTTGGCGCTGGACTCGGATTTTTACTTCACCACTGTCAGACGTCTGATTAACTCAACTCGTATTTGCTCGTGCCATTATGAAATTACCCCTAAACGTTCTTCTGTTACCGATCGCATGTTTGCTTTCCGGTCTTACCTCAGTTGCCCACGAACTGACGCCTACTGAAAAAGCGAGTATCGCTTTGCCAGTAAATTACGAAGGGTTACCCGGGGAGGGGCCGATCCGTGGTGAACATGAATGGTTTCAAAATGTGTGGAATACGCGACGTTCGTCATGGTTTCATCGTGCTGAACAGGATCGGGGAGCGGTAGTTTTTTTCGGTGATTCTATTACGCAAGGTTGGCAAAATATGCCTAACGAGTTCCCCGGTCTTAAAGTAGCCAACCGTGGAATCAGTGGGGACACTACTCGCGGGATGTTGATACGATTGGATGAAGATGTGTTAGCATTGAACCCTGCTGCTGTCGTTATGCTGATGGGAACCAACGATCTAGCCGATGATGCGACCACAGAGCAGATTGCGGGCAACGTCAAATTGATGTTGGATGCATTCAAGGCTCACAATTCCGAGATGCCAGTTATCCTGTGCCGCGTGTTTCCTAGTTCGCCTGAAAAAGACCGTACCCCCGAAGATATTCAGGAGATCAACGACCAGTTGGCGGCGATTGCGAAAGGTGACGAGCGTATAACTGTTTTGGATACCTGGACTCTGTTCGCTAATGAAGAGGGAAATGCGAAGGTTGAAGAGTTTCCAGATCTACTCCATCCCAATGGAATCGGCCAGGCCAAGTGGGGTGCTGCGTTGAGACCTGTGTTTTCCACACTGGGGTTAATGGAGACAGCGCCGGATACGTTTATGCCGGAAGAAGGATTCGTTCCCCTCTTCAGTGGCCGAAATCTAAACGGTTGGGGCTTCAAGGTGACCCCACCTCGCAAGCCGAATAAGAACGGTATTATCTTCTCTTCGTTTGCGGAACCACAAAATTTCTATGGAAAGAGCGAGAGTAGTGATGGACGTTATGTTGCAATCAACGATCGGCTCGTAGTGACTACGCCAACCGAAGGTCGTCGCATTCAGCAACTATGGACGACTCGTGATTTTCCAAATGATTTTGTGCTCAAATTCGAGTTTCGCGCGACCCCCAATGCCGACAGCGGAGTTTTCTTGAGAGGTAAACAGCTGCAGGTGCGTGACTACCCATTGGCGGGTCCTTACACGGATCTTGAACACTACAAGCAGGGAGATTGGAATAAGATCGAAGTAGATGTAAAAGGGAACCTAGCCTATTGCACCTGCAATGGAGAGGTGTTGGAGGAAGCTTTTGAAATACCAGATACTGGAGCCATTGGCCTTGAAGGAGACCGTGGCCAGATTGAGTACCGTCGGATTCGTATCAAAGAACTTTAATTGATTGTTTAGGTGTCGAAGAAGACCAACCTGTAGGGTTTATTATGGATAAAGTAAGATGGGGAATTATTAGTACGGCAAAGATTGGAACCGGTCAGGTTATACCTGGTATGATGTTGTCCGACCATTGCGATATCACAGCAATTTCTTCCCGGAATCTGGAGAGCGCCCAGCAAGCGGCTCAGAAACTGGGGATTCCCAAGGCCTATGGAAGTTATGAAGCGTTGTTGGAGGATCCGGATATCGACGCTATTTATAACCCGTTGCCAAACCACATGCATGTCGATTGGTCGATAAAGGCCTTGGAGGCGGGGAAGCATGTGCTGTGTGAGAAACCGCTTGGGTTGAATGCGGCGGATGCCAAGAGACTGCTGGATGTTGAAGCGCGATACCCGAATCTTAAAGTGATGGAAGCGTTCATGTATCGTTTCCATCCGGTTTGGATCAAAGCGAAAGAGCTGGCTCGTGACGGCAGCATCGGACAGTTGAGGACCATCCAGTCATTCTTTTCTTACTTCAATGATGATCCTAACAATATTCGCAATATGGTGGATATTGGGGGTGGTGGCTTAATGGATATTGGCTGCTATTGTATTTCTTTGGCCCGTTTTGTATTTGATCGGGAACCGTCCAAGGTTTTGGGTCTCATCGAACGGGATCCTGTTATGAAAGTAGACCGTTTGGCAACTGGGGTTATGGATTTTAGGGACTTAACAAGTAGTTTTACTTGCGGAACCCAGTTGACTCCTTATCAGCGTGTCCAGATTGTGGGTACGAAAGGAAGGATAGAGATTGAGATTCCCTTTAACATACCACCGGATGTAGAAACGCGGATCTGGTTGCACAAGCCGGACGGCACTGAAGAGATTACTTTCTCTGTGTGCGATAAATACACCTGTCAGGGTGAGGTGTTCTCAAAGTCGGTTTTGTACGATACGCCGGTTCCCACACCGTTAACAGATGCGATCAGGAATATGGAGGTAATTGACGCGATCTTCAAAAGTGCTGAGAACTCGAGCTGGGTGTCCTTGTAGTCTGCCCGAGGCAATTAGATCAACTGGGGTAGTAAAGCGGTTGCCATACTGAGGACCAGAAAGAATCCGCACATGTCAGTCACAGTTGTGAGTATGGGTCCCGATGCGAGAGCAGGGTCCATATTAAAGCGTTTTAAAAGGAGAGGGATTATTCCACCGAGGCAGACTGCTACAATGGTGTTGATCATTAATGCACCGCCGACAACGATCCCAAGCCAGGGATTTCCCTTCCAGGTAAAAGCGACCAGAGCGATTAACAAACCAAGAGCGAGTCCATTAATCATACCAAGTGCGAGTTCCTTGAATAGGACGCGTAGAAACTCAGTCGGTCGCACTAAGCCCAACGTCAGTTCCCGGATACTGACCGCTACGG
>CALGUT010000262.1 GCA_937920335.1 uncultured Opitutales bacterium | reverse complement strand
GATTGCTAGTGGGCGGTGCCCTTACCCAACGCCCGGATCTTTTTAACGCCGTTGTATGCGCTGTTCCCTTGCTCGACATGAAACGCTACAACAAGCTTCTAGCAGGAGCGAGCTGGATGGCTGAGTATGGAAATCCGGATACAGATGACTGGAACTACATCCAGACCTGGTCGCCCTATCACAACCTGGACGCCAACCAGGAATACCCGAAAGCCTTCTTTTGGACCAATACCCGGGACGATCGAGTACATCCGGCCCATGCTCGTAAAATGGTCGCCCGTATGGAAGCGATGAACAAGCCGGTTTTTTACTACGAGAACACAGAAGGCGGCCACGGCGGTGGAGCAAATCTTAAACAACGCGCCTACATTGCTGCCTTGTCATACGCCTATTTATGGAAGATGCTGAAGTAGTTTTCCTACAAACCGCCCTAATCAGCCACCCTGAAAAATTCTTAAAAACTGGATCCCAGTCATTCGATACCCTAAATCCATGAAATTGTTTACCCTACTCATTTCATCGACTCTATTTATGTGTCTTGGAGCGAAGCTGTCAGCTGAATCTGACCGTCCCAATATCCTCTGGATCATCATAGATGACATGTCGGCAAACTTATCCTGCTACGGAGAGACACTCATCCAGACACCCCACATTGATAAGCTGGCCGAGAACGGCGTAAAATTCACCAAGGCGTTTGTAACAGCTCCCGTTTGCTCGACCAATCGTTCGGCCTTCATTACCGGCATGTACCAGACGACGATCGGAGCGCATCAACACCGCAGCGGTCGGGGTGAACTGAAAATTAACCTACCCGATGGCATTCGTCCGATACCCGAGCTCTTTCAGGAAGCCGGCTACTACACGACGATCACCGGATGGCCGAATCGTGACCGCGACAACATCGGTAAGACAGACTACAATTTTGAATGGGACAAGGCGATGTATGACGGCGCCGACTGGAGTAAGCGAAAGAAAGGCCAGCCGTTCTTTGCCCAGATCCAACTTCCTGGTGGAAAACACCGGGGCGGAGACCTCGAAGGTAGCCGGAGATTCGTTGAACGTTTCGAATCGATTGTGGGTCCGAAAACCGACCCTGCCAAAGTAAAGCTGCCACCCTACTATCCTCGAGATCCTATTTTACTGGAAGACTGGGCAGCCTATCTCGATTCCGTTCGGTATACTGATTATTTCGTGGGACAAATCGTTCAACGCCTGAAGGAGGAGGGAGACTATGAAAACACCCTCGTTCTTTTCATGACTGACCACGGAATCAGTCATGCTCGTGGCAAACAGTTTCTCTACGATGAAGGACTTCATGTGCCACTCGTAATCGCCGGGCCCGGCATCGAAGCCGGTCAAGTGCGTAACGATCTGGTTGAGCACATCGACATCGCGGCCTTATCACTCGGACTTGCCGGAATAGAGGTCCCAGAATACATGCAAGCTAAAGACATTTTAAGCGACGACTACAACAAGCGGAATGCGATCTTTGCTGCTCGCGACCGTTGCGATGAAACCGTAGAGCACATGCGTTGCTTGCGAACTCAGCGCTACAAATACATTCGTAATTTCCTGCCCGAACGGCCTCACATGCAACCGAACCGTTATAAAGACAAAAAGGATATAATCATCGCACTAAGAACTGCTCACGAAGCAGGAACCTTGACTGAAGACCAAGACCGAATATTTGACCCCACACGCCCGAAGGAAGAGCTTTACGATCTCAAGAAAGATCCTCACGAACTCAATAACCTGGCTGCGGATCCCGCACACCAGAAACAGCTGTTGAAATTTAGGGCCCAACTTGACCAATGGATCATCGATACAAAAGACAAGGGCTCAGAGTCAGATGCGATGTATGACAGCGACATGGCAGTCTATATCAAATCCAAGAATGTAGATCCAGAGCAAGGCAAGGTCCTCAGTCGAAACATCGCGCTGATGAGGCAATGGGCCAAAGAAGGTAAATAATCTGCGCGGACGTCCGACCAGCCTATGTACACCCCTCCCGCTTTCAAAGTTGATGATCCTGAGCTGATTAGACAGTTCGTTCGAGAAAACAGTTTCGGAATCCTCATCTCTTCTGTCGACGGAACGTCCATTCAAGAAACCCATACACCCTTCCTCCTAACGGATGATAGCAGGAAACTGTTCGGACATATCGCTCGCGCGAACGGACACTGGCGCGACTGGGAAAAGAACCCTCGCATTAAAGTTATTTTTCACGGTCCACATTGTTACGTATCTCCCACATTCTACAAAAGCGTGACCAACGTTCCGACCTGGAATTACACGGCCGTGTCTGTCACGGGCAAAATAGAACTGGTATCTGACTACGACGAACAAAAGACCTTCATGCACACGCTGGTCGGAGCGAATGAATCCGCTTTTCCCGACCCTTGGTTTTTGGACGAAAGTAACGACACACTGATGAAACTATTTTCTGCAGTTGTTTTCTTCAAAATCCAAATCACTAAAATCGAAGCGAAATTCAAGTTGAACCAGAACAAATCAAAAGAAGATCAGCAATTGGTCAGGAAGAATCTCAGCGTAAGCGAGTCTCCTTTCGAACAGGCTGTAGCCCGACTGATGGAAGATTGAGGTTACCTGCCGGTTCACAACAGGAACTCCTTCTAGCAAACGTTCCCACCTCGTTGTATGATTAGTGAATTTGCGAGGGCTGTCTATCGATCACTTACCAAGCTGTTTCATTGTTCCCAGATTGTCCACGCCGGGCTGACGCATTCATCTTCTTCATTCAAAAAATGCGAAGATCGACCATCTCTTCATCTAAAAGCCTCAATTAAACCTGTAAATGCCACTCAATTTTATTCGATAGCACTATGAATCGCAACTGAAGCACTTAATCTCTGATGAAAAACGGACTTTATCTTGACTTAAATCATTATTGAATCATTTACTATAATTCAAATCAAATTCTAAATAACAAAACTCGCACAGGCGTTAATCAAAAATGACCGAGACAAAACCAATAACCAAAAAGCAACTACTCAAAATGCTTCTACGGGGGGACGGCTTGGCAAAGGCCTTCTTTCTCACAGCCGCTTTTCTTTCTTTCCTTCTGTCCTTCCT
>CALGUT010000261.1 GCA_937920335.1 uncultured Opitutales bacterium | reverse complement strand
AATTCACCACGTAATCTCGATCCCAAGTCACCTCGTTATCGTAATCTTAATCATTATCGTGATCCCAATTCCCCATCATCCCAAAACTCATTGAAAAGTCGTTTCAAGAGTCAGACCGGACGATGTCTTCGTGATCACTCGCTCTAGGATAGTTTCCGAAGAAACAGATTAAGATCAGGATTACGATCAGGAAAAAAACTAGAAGGCGTAGAGATACTGATCGGTTCGTAGGTAGAGATGGTTATCCACTATCGCCGGACTCGCTTTTATGGACTCCTGGAGGTCTACCGTCGACAGGATCTCAAACTCATCTGCCGCTTTAATGACGATCATCTTTCCCGGTTCCGAAGCGATCAGGACCTTACCATCCACTCCGATGGGAGAAGCGTAATATTCCCCGGGTGCACCCAATCGCTTGCGTTCATAGTAGGCCTCACCGGTAACCGGATTATAACAGGAAACGGTGCCACCTTTTTTAACGAGATAGAGGCGATTCTTATACAGTAACGGGGAGGAGACATAGGGAAGGTTTTTCCGTTTCTCCCAGGTCACGTGCGTGTCGGTTATGTCGCCCTTTCCACCCGGTGATATAGATACGAATACATTCCTGCCTGAACCAGCGGCTGCCTCTTGGGGTTCAAACCTGGGGGCAAATTCTTCGTATTCCAGGTACCCCGATTTATCGGAATCTGAATAATTAAAAGCCTCCTTGAGTCTACTGGGGGGTAACTCTTCTTTGGCAATTTTTCTATCCTTATTGTGATCGAAGCGTGCATAAAAGGCATCCGGATCGGAGATTTCCTCAGGGGTCAAAAAACCCTCAGGAAAGGTCGATTCAATGGCACTCCCTCCACTTACGTGTGCAGTGGTAAAAGCGCCATAATATACCGCGTTCTCGTCGGCAATCGGCGTGGGACAGACAAAGACCGGGAGATTGCTTACGTGCCAGATCTGGGCTCCATTCGAAGCGTCATAACTGCCTAGAATAGCGGATCCGCCCATCAGGATTTCCGTTTGCCCTGCGTGCTTCCACACGTAGGGGGTAGAATAACTGACGATGCTGTTGGGGCGTTCAGCAAACCAAAGTTCCTCGCCGCTCGCAAAGTCCAGGCATAACAATCCCGGCCTAATCGACCCGTCGCAGTTAATCAAAAGCTTGTTGTCCAATAGCGCGGGTGAAGCCCCATAACCGAAACCAGCGTCATTCCCAAAGGGGATGAAGTTCTTTTCCCAAATCAGGGTTCCCTCTAAGTCGGTTACCACGAGTCCGTAGTCTCCAAAGAGAAACGCCACCCGTTCGCCATCGGTGCAAGGGGTCGGAACGGCGGGTGCACTGTCCTCATGGGAATAGCGCTTAAGGTCCTGCAACGGTCTTGCTTCGGTCCAGAGGATTTCTCCGTCCGAGCGACGCAGGCAAATCATCTTGAGTTCTTGATCCTCAAACGCAGTCAGAAATATTCGATCTCCCCAGACGGTTGGAGATGAGTGCCCAGTCGGCAACGCCGTTTTCCACAGCGGCGATTCCGGATCAATTTCAGCCGGGAGTGATTGCCCGTCAGCCACGGAACGACCATCAGACCCCCTAAACTGGGACCAATTGGCGGATACGGACTGGGATAAACCAACCAAGCATAAAACGAGAAAATAGCAGGAGACAGAGGACTTCATTGCCAATTGTCTATTTGGCCAGGTCACTCCATGCAATCCAACAATCGTATTCATTAAGAGCTCAAGCGGAGTAGCGCAAACAAGTGATCCCTGCTACCGCAGGCTGAATTCAGTTAAAAGGAAGGGTGATGTCGTTTTTTAAGTTCGGATGCGATAAGACTGTCTCAATCGATTGCTCCAGGATCGTTTCTGAAGAAAAATGAATGTAGCCTGCAGATTACGGGTCATTTTTTTTACCACCAAGGTAACTCCATCCACCACGAAAGGCTTCTCCTGGAAATGGAATAGAGACCTGTCGGAGAGGAATTGCGTAACTAAGGTCTCACCGGTTGTTTCTCAAGAATGCCTAAAAAAGAATCTGCCGATAGGCAGCCACCATCCCATGTAATAGATCGGTACTTGCCTGCCATTTTCAAAACTGCTGGGCTCACGGTTTAAGAATTCCCAGAAGGGATATCTTCGATCCATTGGAAGTTGTCGGATCTCTTAACCGGAAAGTGATTTTTCCAAAACAGAAATGAAATAATGAATTCAGTACTTTTTGAAATTAACGGGTGGATGATTACACCTTGGAAATGTATCGGCTATATGGGGATGTTGATGTTTACCAGTAGATGGTTTATACAGATGTACGCCTCCCAGAAGGCCAAGCGAGTAACCATGCCTAAAATGTTTTGGATCATGTCACTCTGTGGCAGTGCATTTCTACTATCCTATTTCATCTGGGGGAAGAATGATAGCGTAGGAATCCTCTCGAATCTATTTCCGGCAACCGTCGCCACCTATAATCTGTTTCTTGAAACTTTCAGCCGGAAAGACTCATAATACGTTAGGTCTTGAGGGGCTGTTGCCCAAAGGGTGCCGTAGGCGCCAACAAACTGGCACCTGTTATTTTACCTAGTTGCCCTACTCGCTATTCAACTAGCGGCTTCCTTGTATACATAAACCGGGCAATGTACGTGGTGAAGGATGTAGTCTGTATTACTTCCGACAAAGAGCCTGCCGACTACCGTATGGTCGTGAGCCGCGATGATTATCAGATCTATCGCGTGATCCTTCTGGGCCTTTATGATTTGCGTATAAGGCTTCCCTTCTAGAACCAGATGCTCATGAGGAGCTGTTACCTGTT
>CALGUT010000260.1 GCA_937920335.1 uncultured Opitutales bacterium | reverse complement strand
CCTGGACGCGGCCCCATAATAAGTGGCGAGGACCGATGTTCGATCCGGACAAACTTAAAACAGCCACGGGGCGCAAAGAACTTTACGATCTCGCGCGCCAATACTACCAAATCACCCACGACGCCGTCCGTCGTTACGACCCCAACCATCTGATTATGGGTGATCGCTATGAAGCCAACGCCCCCCTACCCGACGAAGTAGTGAATGCATCGGACGGGTTGGTAGACGTACTCTGCTTTCAAGATTTCAAGGATCCCGTGGCGCACCTTGCTGAGTGGCACAAGAAAACCGGGCGCCCCGTTCTATGGGCAGACGGTGCGCAAGGTGCCGAAATCGACGATCACTCCGGGCGTTATCCGAATCATGCCTATAAAGAAAACAGCGGTGCGTGGTATGCCGAAATGCTTGAGGGCCTAAAGAAAAACCCAGGCGCAGTTGGTGCACATCTCTGCGGTGCATTTCTAAGAAACCGTCAGCGAACCCGTGGCCTGCTTGGTGAGCAGGAAGAACCGGATACACCCAACAATGATCTTATTCGCGCAGCAAACCGTGATATGAAACGCTGGGTCAACAAGATAGCCGGATGACATTACCTACCTTTACTTGATCCCTGACACTGCGCTTCCTCGTAGGTATACTCAGCTTTCAATCTCTCCACGCCAAATCCACCGGTTTTGTTCACATCGAACAAATCGATGCTATCTGATAATTCAGAGTATTTGATTGGAGCACAAGGACAGCCACAACCTTCTGGGTTATCTTTATACCGACGTTCCCATCTGGATCATGAGCCGCGCTGATCAGAAGGACCAGGATAACTACGTGATGACCTATCCCTGGGTGAATGCGATTCTGAATCTGGGTGATTCCTCCGCTGGAAAACAACGTTGGATAGAGCATCTCAAGGGACGCTGCCGAGCGAGGTGACTCACCCCGGAACGAAAACGGCTTTCTCGATCCCTTTGAAAACTATCGCACTGTCTGGACGGATGTCATTAAGGGTGTGAATGCTCGGGCCGTCGGAATACACGAAACATCTCGTTAGAACCGCAAGGAAAGCCCGAAACACTGAGACTTTACTGCGCGAGGAATTCGATTACCCAACTCCACACCTCGTCGAGTTCCTCATAATTACCGAGATGATTGGAACTTCACCTAATCACCCTGCTTTTGCCGACAGGTTGTCCAAGCACCCGTTGCCCACAGTGCCCACCCGATAAACACCGGCTGAAAAAACAATCGAAAGAGTCGTGCCCTGTCTGAATCGAGACCGAAAGCGTCGACTTGGTTTATGTATTGTGAGATATTGCCGGGGAAAATAGCGACAAAGAACGCCGCGACTACCCAGCCCACCATTACACGGTGCTTTGAAAGCGTTATTAACGCCACACCGAGGATCATTTCAACAACCCCGGACAAAATGACGATAAGATAGCGATCCATTGGCACCCAGTCTGGAACTTGGGCGAGGAATTCAGTCGGAGAAACCAGATGGGCAATCCCAGCCAAAAGAAGAAATGCCCCGAGGAGAATACGAAAGAGAATTTTGATCTTTGCCATAAATTTCAGGTTACGGAATGAACGTAGCCCCTCCGACGAGGATAGGCCTTCACGATGCCAGGGGAAACAAACCCGCGAGATCCCCCATAAATTACCGTTTAGAACCGACATCCTGTAGTTATTGATAGGAAAATCTAAGATGACAACTCATCGGTTATCTTTTATCACTTATGACGCTTACTAATCGTAATTATTAGATGAATACGAACGATCTAGATCACATCCAGGCATCTTGACTTTCTTGAGGAGAAAAATAGACTTACTGTACCCGCGAGTGCCATTGGCTACTACTCCCATTTTAGGGGGTTTGAATTTCAAGTAGTAAAAGATGTACCCTTAAACACGTAGGGAGAATTAAGATGAAGACATATAAGGATATTCACGCACACTCGATCAATGATCCCGAAGACTTTTGGGCAAAACAGGCTGAGAAAATTGCCTGGTTTGAACCACCCGCCACAGTTCTTTCTGAAAAAAAAGACGGTACTCACCGCTGGTTTTCAGGTGGCAAGTTGAACACAGCCTACCTGTGCCTGGATCACCATGTGCTAAATGGCCACGGAGATCAGTTGGCCCTCATTTATGATTCACCCGTTACAGGTACCCAACGGAAAATCACCTACGCAGAACTGTTACAATCCGTAAAGCAGTTTGCGGGTGGACTACAAAGCCTTGGCGTCAACAAGGGTGACCGGGTCGTTGTTTATATGCCCAACATGCCAGAGGCCGTGGTTACGATGCTGGCTTGCGCGCGCTTGGGGGCTATCCATTCAGTTGTTTTTGGCGGATTTGCCGCCCGCGAGCTGGCCGTGCGCATTGACGACTGTACACCGAAGGTAATCGTTGCGGCGAGCTGTGGTATCGAGGGCTCCCGAGTGATTCCTTACAAACCGATTCTCGATTCCGCTATCGAATTAGCAACTTACACCCCTGAACACTGCGTCATCTTGCAGCGCCCAGAGGCCGCGGCGACGTTGATTGTGGAACGCGATATCGATTGGGTATCCTTATCCAATCTAGGACACGAGGCTGAATGCACACCCGTAGATGCCACCGATCCCTTGTACATTCTCTACACCTCTGGCACAACTGGAAAACCCAAGGGTGTTGTCCGGGACAACGGAGGTCATGCGGTAGCCCTTCGCTATAGCATGGAGGCTATTTATGACATCGAACCCGGTGAAGTATTCTGGGCTGCCTCAGACGTCGGTTGGGTGGTGGGTCATTCCTACATCGTCTATGCGCCTCTCATTACCGGATGTACCACGGTGATCTTTGAAGGGAAACCAGTAGGCACTCCAGACCCCGGAGCATTCTGGCGAGTGATTTCCGAACACAAGGTAGTAGTCATGTTTACCGCACCGACCGCGTTTCGTGCGATTCGGAAGCAAGATCCGCAAGCGACCGCCCTGGCCCAATACGATATATCTCATTTGGAGCGCTTATACTTGGCCGGGGAACGACTGGATCCTGCCACCTACGATTGGTTAGCATCCACCGTGCAAGTGTCCGTGCTGGATCACTGGTGGCAAACAGAAACTGGCTGGGCCATCGTAGCCAACATGGCGGGTATCGAATCCCAACCAGTCAAACCAGGATCTGCGACCGTGCCGGTACCGGGGTACGATGTCCAAGTGATTGATTTCGATGAAAAGCAACTGAAGCCTGGCGAGGAAGGACGCATTGTCATCAAGCTGCCACTGCCTCCAGGCTGTCTGACAACCTTATGGAATGCTTCGGACCGTTATATCGAGTCTTATCTGAGTCATCATCCGGGTTATTACCTGACAGGGGATAGCGGATACATCGACGAAGACGGTTACGTCTTTATCATGGGACGGATCGACGACGTAATCAACGTCGCAGGGCATCGCCTATCCACGGGTGAGATGGAAGAAGTCGTCGGCAATCATCCCGCGATCGCCGAATGCGCGGTCATAGCCGTAAAGGATACCTTACGAGGGGACGTTCCCATTGGATTTGCAGTGCTGAAGGACGGAGCAGAGATCTCAGAAGAGGTTCTTGAAAAAGAATTAATCAAAGAGGTTCGCGAGAAAATCGGCGCCTTCGCTTATTTTCGACGTGTTGTCGTAACCAAACGATTGCCCAAAACCCGTTCTGGAAAAATCTTACGCGCTACCATGCGCAAGATTGCTGGCCACCAGCCCTACACAATACCGGCCACTATCGACGATCCTGCAACCTTGGATGAAATTACTAAGAATATGGAAGCGCATCATATTTGTGCCACGACCTAAGACCTGTTAGCATAGGCCTTAACGGGATACTCGTTGCTCAGATAGTAGAATAATTTATACGGACAGCAGGGAAGCTATAATGATAACCGTCCTCATAAGCTGACATGTATCACTGCAGATTTCTGGAGCGATCAGAAGCGCCCGAGCGAAGGGACTCCCCCTACGACGAAAATGGTTTTCTTGATCCCTTCGAAAAACTACCGCACGGTGAGGATAGACGTAATTAAAGAGGTGAACGGACCGGTAGGCCTTATCCACTAAAGGACCAGAAAACTTCTGACACACCCATCGTTACGTATTTCCAAAATGATCGCTCTCCGTGTTTATACCCTAGCTCTTTTTCTAGTAATTTTATCGGTGGGCACCCACCATGCGAATCATCATAGGACTCTCGTATTCTCCGACCATTTCGAGGATCGCTCAGAAATTGGGGGCCACTACAACACCGCCTTGGCGGGTTCAGATGCCTGGACAATCCGTGACGGAGCACTTATTGGAAAACAAACGAATCCTGGCCACGGAGCAGTCATTCGCAAAGAACTCCTGTTCGCAGATATCGATATCGAAGTGGATTTTCGGTTCAGCGGAGGCTCGAGGTTCAACTTTGTCATCGATGACAAAAATGAAAAAACGGTTCACGCCGGTCATATTTGTAGGGTTTCGATTTCTCCGAATAGTCTGAAGATCTCTGACGACAAAACAGGGGGCATGAATCTTGAAGTGCGAGCCTTGCGTCAAACCGAGAACCTTTCAGAAACGCAGCAACAGGCGCTGGACGCCCTATTGAAACGTACGTCCAAGTCAGCAACCATACACCTTAAACAGGATCAATGGTACCGCCTTAGAGTCCGTATTCAAAATGACCTAATGGAAGCCTATATCGACCAGAAACTCGTCGCCAGTCTACGCTCACCAGGATTCGCCCATCCTACAAAAACAAAGTTTGGAATGACTGTTAACGAAACAACCATCGATTTCGACAACCTTGCGGTCTACGAACCGATCGAGCAATAAGCCGCCCAATTGATTTATAACAAGAACATGGCAGTCTCCGATTCTCCTGCAGCAGATGCTGCAATCCACTTTAAGTACCCCAACAGAAGTAATCCTTACCCACGAATCCGCAAAAATCTATAAAATCTGCGAACTACACTTTTCAAAGTACAAAAAGTAGTCATAAATACGCCTCTCTTTCTGTTACCTTGAAAACCTTTGTAGACACCATTTTTTTCTGGAACTGCCTGTATATTACACTCGCGCTGTGTGCACCTATCCTATCTGGACAAGAGGTATTTCGGGATTTCCACTTTATACCGGTCGGTGGACATTTTTCTGAGCTGGATCCGAACGCGGAGTGGGAATTTGAAGAAGGAGACAGTTTCTACAATAAACCGCTACAAGTTGCAAAACATCTCGATATCGACCTGAAAAACGCAGTTCGGACCGAAATGATTTTTGAATATTGGGGCGGACATATAGGAACCAGTGATCAGCGGGTTCAGATTAATGAAACCGTTTGGTTTGAATTGCCACAGCCCGAAGGAACCCCGGACGATCCTGAATGCTACTACCGTACTCTACTGGGAAATAATGCCATTGAAATCCCCATCGAAGCATTCAACGACGGGGAAAATATATTTCGTTTTTCCGCGGGTCCTCAGATTTGCTATGACTTCGGTTGGGGCATGTATTGGATTTACGGATTCACAGTGCGAGTCTACTACTCCAATGATTTGAATCATCCTTCAGGAACGGTTAGTGCACCGTCAAATAGCCGCGGATCGTTACGCATCGAAGCCGATATTCAACCAACCGACAACAGCATCGCCCGAGTCGATTTCATTGGAGAATACTACGACTTTGATTGGGATGGAGACGGCATCTGGAAAGAGTGGCAGTATCAGAGCCGTAATGGAACACTTCATAAACACATAGGAACCCGAACTAAGAAACCATGGACCGTGAAGTGGGACACCAAGTGGATCCCAGAACAGGAGGGTCCAGTTCGTGTGCGAGCGATCATCACCGATGAAAGCGGAATATCCTATCAAACGGAACCAATCACTGTGAACCTTCCCCAAGAGCGAAATCGGGTTGTGAAAGCGTACCGTCCGTACGACGTTCCCGAAAAGTTTGGAGTAAGAAACGATCGTCTGAGATCCTGCAAATTTCTGCTGCCTGATGACCTCAGCCAGGTTAAGTCCGCCCGCCTTATCGTTTCATCATGGTCAGCAGATACCGATAGCAAAGATTCGGTAAGCAAACTGCTTATGAACAAGACCAGTATAGCTGAAGACTTTGGGGTACATCACGACTACAGCTTCGATCGTTTAAAGATCCCCATTTCCAGCCTGACCCCCGGAGAAAACAGTCTCTACATGTACTCCGATTACACCGGTCATGCTCTTGAAATCAACTGGCCTGGACCGCTCCTGCTGCTGGAAATGAAGCGCTAAGGCAACCATCCATCAGTTCGAGGCCCTCAATCTCGCCTTAAATACTAGAATCTCTATTTCTTGGTAGACGACTCAATCGGACCCACTCCCATTGGATTTCGTGTACGAGGCTTATCGATTCTTACAATCCCTGAAGGAAGGCTATTGGGGTCAAAAGAAATAAGGTCGCTTTCAATCAAAGGTCTTATGCGTAGCTCTTTGATTTCGACACGATTCGGATTTCCACGATGCAGTTGAATAGCCAAAAGCCCCTCGAGAGCCCGTCCAGATTCGTGATGATCTATCAGCTCAGAGGACACCATCCCATTAACTTTGTGAATCAAGTGGTTCCCGCGAGCTATCACTGTGTATTCATTCCATTGTGACACTTCTACCTTAACGGGATCATGCTCGCTCAAAAGCCATCGATCTCCCTCTGGATCAAGCATTACGTTCTTACCATTAAGTCCAAAGATACCGCGACCACGTTCCTCATAGGTCATCCCAGTATGTTCGATGGCGGGATGAATGTCACATTGATAACCGGTAATGGCCCATGGACCGGCTTCCGGAATTTCCCGACTCCGGTATTGGATACCTGAGTTATTGTCACCAATGACTCGAACCGTAGCTCGCAATTCAAAATCCTTAACCTCGCCGCCACGCCACACAAGAAAGGTATTATGCTTAAAGCTATCAGGCCCGTCACAAGTCCCAACAACAATACCGTTTTCTACTTTCCAAAGCTTGGGATCGCCGTCCCAGCCACTGAGGTCCCTGCCGTTGAACAACGAAGTGAATTCTTTCTCGGCGAGAAGAGATGAAGATAGGGCTACAATCAGACTAAGAATAACAAGCTCTCGCATACCGTTTTATCACTAATCGACAGGGCGCGTGAGTCAAGAGCCCCGAAAACAATACTAAGAGATTCAAGTGAATGATCTCCTTATTCAAACGGGTTTGATTACTTCCTGCATCGGTTCACAATCAGAGAAGCCGGTAAGGCTGTCAGCCAAGACTTGGACCTTAATCAGTTCCTCTTCAACCTCTAATCGTTTTGCTTCCAACTGCTTGCCATTCAATTTCGACGGTACATCAATCGGTGCTCCATAGGCTATTTGAACTTTCGCAAATGGATACGGTAACAGCGTTCGATCCCATATTCGTCTGAAGATCCAGGCCGACTTCGAAGACGCAGTGATCGGCAATATGCGTCCCCCCGTCCAACGGGCCATACGAACAATACCACCTTGCACACGACAACGGGGACCCCGCGACCCATCAACCGCCAGGCCCGCTCCATATCCAGGCGTGGAGCGCACTAGCTTTATCATTGTTTGTACAGCTTCCAAACCGTCCCGCCCCGACGAACCACGAACAACAATCAACCCAAGACGCTCTTCAACTTTTGCCATGGCCTCGCCATCCAAACTCTTTGAACACATCGATACCCATCTCCCGTTTGTGTTTAGTGTCATGTGCCTTAATAGAACAAACGTCCGTCCGTGGAAAAATGCCGCTATGGCCGGCTCCTTCGCCTCGATCGCGGCATCAAGATGCTCCCTGCCCGTTTCTCGCATCCTCCAAGACGCATAAAGCAGTCGCACAAGGCATACCGTGACCATGGGGGCAAGTTTCAGTAGAACAAACCGCTTGAAAGAATTTACAGGGTAATCGGATGGCATGTTTGAGAACGAATGGTCTCAGAATGCCTGATTCCATGTCTCCGCAGTATCTGGCACCTAAGGCTGGTCTTGCTAGGCTAAAAGTTAGTCCACCGTGAGTAAGTGGTGGTTGCTGATGCATATTCTATCTCAGCCTCAGTCGCGGAAGAGACACTGACAAGAAATCAACCGAGGCCTTCGGTCAAGGGCAATGCCTACCCCAGTTTCATACAAACCCGTAGTTTATTTGTTAAATATTCAAAGAGACGGCTAACTCAACTAACCCCAGACGCGTTGAAAAAACCACAGCCCTGCCACCGCAGAGATACCCACATTCACGGGGATTCTTAACAGACGGTTGTAATCTCCATATTTGAATAACCTAAAACACACCGCGTAAGCCAACCCGATAATCACCAGTTGTCCGAGCTCGACGCCTACATTGAAGGCAACCAGCGCGGTCATAAACTCATCTCTACTGAATCCAATTTCTCCCAGCATTCCGGCAAAACCCATACCGTGAATCAATCCGAAGCCGAACACCACAACCAAGCGTAGTTTATTGATCTGGCTGCGCCAAATATTTTCAATGCCTACGTACACGATCGACAATGCGATAAGCGGCTCTACCACACTTGGCAGATAGGGAATCATTCCCAGTGCGACAAACATCAATGTGAACGTATGTGCCACTGTAAACAAAGACACCTGCACTAGCAATGGGCGCCAGCGATGGGTTAAAAAAAAGAGCCCCAAAACGAATAGAATATGATCCAGACCTCTGGGAAGAATATGCTCAAACCCCAAGACTAAATAACGGGAAGCGGTTCCCATAAAACTATCACCACGACCCAACTGCTCGGCCACCAGCATCGTTTCGACAAGCTCAACTTCCATTTCAAACTCTAGCACTGGACTTTTTTGTCCCGGCTCCAACCAGCGAGTAATACTAAAATCGGAATCCCCGCTGAGCTGTAGGCTTACGACTAACGGAAATTCTATCTTCAACCTAGGGTCAGACACAAGGTAGAGTTCAGTCGATCCCGCTGAAAGATCTCCCACGAAGCTAAGCTCGGACATCGGCGCAGCCCAGGGCTCGACAAATTTAGACAATGGCAAATCTGGAAGTTGAAACTCTGAATTCCTTAGTCTGACTCGATCACCATTCACAAGAAGCTCCAGACCCGCCTCGACCGACGCAATTACCAGCTCTTGCTGAGTGGAACGCTCCGCCGGGTGCAGTTGCGTGAATTCGTAGTAAGCAATCGGATCCCCCAGCAACTTGGTAAAATCGATTTTCAGATTTACCTCGACCAAGGATCGTTCCGTATCCACTAGTACAGTACAGCGAGTCATATTGAGTAAATGAGCACGCGCAGGCGGAGCCGTCGCTACTGCGAAGACCAAGCCCAAATAGCACCAGGCAGCGAACTTACCAAACAACAGGATGCGTCTCTCCATTCGTCACATTCACCAACCCCGACTCATTTCCGTCATAAGGAGCAACTAATACCCATTTCCACGGCGTGCAGGTCAAATAGGCAAATACCATGCGTTGGGGAAGCCCCGGTTCTCCTATCCACTTCATCTTGTCGGCCTCCGCATACAGATTCTCCAATTCCGCTGCTACGGTCTCAGCAGAACGCTGAGACATAAGCCCACCAATCTCATACTGAACCGTCGCAACCACCTCACCATCGCGAACCAACGCCCAGCCTCCTTGTAGCTCAGCCACTTTATTCACGGCCATAGCCATGGCCTCATCACTAGATCCAAGCGACCAGACATTATGCAAATCATGGGAAACGGAACAAGCGATCGCAGAGTTGGGGGTCAAAGGCCCCACACCTGCCCAAAACATTCTAGCAACTTTGCCATTCCCTTTATAGCGATCGATCAAAGCACATTTCGTCACTCCCTGACTTGGATCACGTTGAGCCTCACCCTCCAGAACAGGCAACTGGTAGGTCTTAAAGTCTTCTTCAAAATAGAACATTTCCAGGATCGCGGCATCGACCGTTGTAGCAGCCGGATCAGGAGCAGGAATCACGAAATCCTCGGCACTCAACGTTTTTCCAATATTAATCGTGTCGTATGCCCAATCCGGATACACCACCTCAGGTACTGGCAACAGGTACTCACTGCCATTATAGGCTAGCTTCCCATTGGCATACACCTGCTCGATCGCCACCGTTTCCGGATCCGAAAGTAAAACGATGTCGGCATAACGCCCAGGCGCAATACTGCCTACTAAATGCTCAATTTGCCAATGCCGGGCCGGATAGAGCGAGGCCATCGCGTAGGCTTTTTCAGCAGGCGCACCGGCCTCTATCGCCAAGCGCACATTGTAATCCATCGTTCCAAGCGATAACGACGCGGCCACATCGCGGTCATCCGTAGAAACACTCATATGAGACCAATCCTGGATACCCATCTCCAATACATAGGGAATCACCGCAGCGATCGCGTCCGGCTTCATCTGCGCGAACACGCCGCGCTTGATCTTATCCCAGCCCTCTTTCGCTAAACGAATCGAGTGATCACTGCTCAGGCCAGCAGCTGCAAATGCACTGATATCTTCCACCGTAAATAGTCCCGACCCGTGACCTTCGACAACCCCGCGCATTTCCCAGGTTGCCTGCATCATTTCCCACAGTCGCTGGTATCCAGGTGATTTCGGATTCCAGACACTGGACCAGTCCATCACCTCACCCAAGCCCAGCACACGGACATCGTCTTCCATGAAAGCCCGCATTTCATCATAACCGTAGTAGCCAGCACCCATCTCGTAGGCGGTAGGCGGCGTTGCTGAACCGACGGCGATAAACACCTTTTGCGGACTCCCCGCTTCTTCTGCAAGTAACCAGAACTCGTTGTTATTATTACCGATCACGTTCGACATCTCGTGGGATCCTTCAACCGTCCAGGTATTGCCGTCCGAAATGACCATCGGCGCTTCATACTCGGGAGTGACGTGGCTACTTTCGATATGTTTATGAGATTCTCCGAAGCCAGGCACCGCCCACAAGCCAGACACATCGACCGTTTTCAATACTTCGCCTGGGTAAGTCCCTGTATCGCCCGTCCACGCGACCCTTTCACCGGAGATTACAATGTCCTGATTTGCTTCCCACAGGCCCACATGGACATTCAACACCGTCGAACCGCTTAACAAAAGGTCTCCAGCGACTTTTCCTTTCGCGACCAAGGCCGCCTTTTGCCGCGCAGATGCTTCTTTGTTGAACTTAAAATCGCGCTGATACTGCGCGGGAATCGCCGTTGGTCTATCGGATTCCTGCGAAAGCAAAAAGACCGGAGACAGGCACCACATCATGCCCCAGAGGGCTGTCATTCTATTTATCATACCCCATCCACTGCATAGGCAGTGCCAATTTCTAAGACAAAGACCGATATTGACCATGTGGCCGTTTTAGAAAATTTACCGAATCACTTTTTTCCTCAATCACGGGAATTATCTTCCCCTCTCCCACAAGAGTTCTAACGTTAACCCTATCCTGCAACAACCGCACTCCCGGTTCCCATGATTTCTCCCGACAGTCAGCTACCAGACGTAACCGTATTGCTCCCCTGCCTAAACGAAGAAAAGACACTCCCTTTTTGTATCGAAGAAATCAAAACGACCTTCGCGTCCCATGATCTGAGGGGCGAGATTCTTGTCGCGGATAATGGAAGCACGGACGATTCGAAAGCGTTAGCGATTTCCTTGGGCGCCCGCGTTGTAGATGTCGCGGAAAAAGGTTACGGGAATGCCCTCCACTACGGAATCCTTGCGGCTCAAGCGGAGTATGTAATCATGGGCGACGCCGACGGGAGCTACAACTTCACTCATACACCGGCTTTACTGGAAAAACTACGGGACGGAGCCGATTTGGTCATGGGAAATCGATTTGCAGGAGGTATTGAGCCCGGAGCGATGCCGTGGAAAAACAAGCACATCGGCAATCCAGCACTCAGCCTGATTGGAAGAGTATTGTTCAAAATTCCCACTCACGACTTTCATTGCGGCCTACGAGGCGTGAACAAGGCACACTACCAAACGCTCTATCTAAATAGCACCGGCATGGAATACGCGTCGGAAATGGTAATTAAGTTCGCCATCATGCAATCTCGTATCGACGAGGTCCCTACAGTCCTGCGCAAGGATCTTCGCGATACAGCACCCCATCTTCGCCCTTGGCGTGATGGCTGGAGGCACCTACGACTAATGCTGGCGCTGGCGCCTGACAAAGCGTTGAGAATCCCCGGCTGGACGATTACCATACTAGGACTCTTGTCTTGGGTCGTCCTGCTGCCCGGGACTCTACCCTTTCTGGGTGTTCGTTTTGATATTCACTCCCTTCTATTTGCGTCCTTGCTGCTCGCGATTGGACCCCTGCTTTTATTCCTGGGGTCTTTCGCCCGGATTTACGCGATTGAAACAGGCCTGTTACCCAACCGAAAGAGTCTGTTACAACGAGATGGCAGCGCGGAATGGCTATCCGTATTGGGTGCTGTTTGCCTGGCCACAGGACTCACACTTGGCGGTATCGCGGTATCGCAATGGCTCGACCAGGGGCTGGGTGATTTGGATCCGTCAAGGACCATGCGCTGGGCGATTCCCAGCGCGACGCTCCTACAACTTGGCGCCCAATCGCTTGCCATGAGCATGGTAGTCCACCTAATACAAATTCCTTTGAGAAGCCGTGCTGTACGATAAGATTATCCCCCTATTTCACAAACCCTTAGTATTCGATAAACGGGTGCAGGTTATCGCCGCCCATATGGCATCCATGCTGCCCGATGAAGGTGCGATTCTCGACGTAGGGTGCGGGGATGGACAAATCTGCAAACTGATTCTCGACCGGAACCCAGGGCTTGCCTACCAGGGGTTGGAAGTCGTTGAGCGGCCCAGTTGTGAGATCCCCATGAAGATGTATGATGGCGATACCCTCCCCTACGAGGATAAGAGTTTCGACTTTGTAACCTTCGTTGATGTGCTCCACCATACAGTCTCTCCCCAAGCGACCATCCGGGAGGCCGCCCGTGTCGCACGAAAAGGAATCGTCCTAAAAGACCATATTTGCGAAACGCCGATGAACCGTAGCATATTATCCTTCATGGATAAGGTCGGCAACGTATCACACGGAGTCTCTTTGCCTGATAACTACCTCAGTAGAAATCAGTGGTCGGAAGCATTCGCAGCAGTTCGTCTGAAGAAAGATGCCTACACGGAAAAGTTGGGGCTTTATCCCGCCCTAGTCAGACCGGTTTTCGAACATGGCCTACATTTTGTCGGCCGATACACCTTCGAGACATAAATCGTGGCAGCAAGTAATTCCAACTTCTCGGTTCGCCTGTGGTTCTTTTACTTTACGCTAGGGGCTCTCTTCATTACCAAGCTGTGGACGACTCAATACCAGGACACCAAGCTCTCATCAGGCTTACATGACGACGCCTGGTTTACCTGGAAAGCTGAACATGCCTACTGGGAAACGGAAGAATACACCGAGTTGACCTACATCAAGGAACCGCTGTTTCCCCTCTACATAAAAACCCTGAATGACTTTGGCATTCCTCTTAGGCTGGGAAATGACATGGCCTATGGATTTGCGCTCGCACTCCTGGCTGTTGCGATGCTCAAACGAACCGGCTTCGTATCTGTATCTCTGATACTCTGCGCCACTCTGCTATTTCACCCCTATGGACTAGCAGTCTTTACGCGTTCCGTTTCGGATGCTCTGTTTACCATACTGACCGTTCTCTGGCTGATCCCGTTTCTCTTTATTTTCCGAAAAGAATCGCCACCCCAAAAACGCTGGTTGGCTCTATGG
>CALGUT010000259.1 GCA_937920335.1 uncultured Opitutales bacterium | reverse complement strand
AAAACGGTGTCGAACATCTGAACATATATTCGCCCAACGTCTTCTTTCATCCATTCATCAAAAATATCACAGAGGAATTGACCATAATACTGAGGCCGTACGCTCCAGGATGTAACTGGAAGATCATCTTCCTCCTCCATGGTATCCGAGGGTGGCTCAGCTAACCAAAACCCAATATCCTCTTCTTCCTTACCTGGCCGACGTTCCACAATGGGAATGAACTGCATGAAATCGGAACCAATAGACTTTAGAAATTGGTAAACCTCTTTACCTGATTTCATATTTTTACGATTCACACAGGTCAGCGTATTGAAACGCACACTATGTTTTTGAAGGAAGCTGATCCCTTCCATCACTTTATCGAAAGTTGGTTTGCGGCGCTTATCTATCCGGTAGGCATCGTGAAGCTGTCTGGGACCGTCAATGCTAAGACCAATCAGAAAGTCGTTTTGCTTAAAGAACTCACACCATTCGTCATCGATTAAAGTACCGTTAGTCTGAAATGCGTTTTCTATCTTCTTTCCATTCGCGTACCTCTTCTGCAGTTCGACGACCTTTCGAAAGTAATCCACCCCCAACAAGGTAGGCTCTCCACCCTGCCAGGCAAACGATACAAAATCGTTAGGCTGGGATTCGATGTAGTCGCGGATATAGACCTCAAGAACATCCGGCTGCATACGGCGCGAATCACCTTTTTTAAACAAGGCCTCTTTCTCCAAGTAAAAACAGTAAGAGCAATCTAAATTGCACAACGGCCCAATGGGCTTGGTCATTACATGAAACGGAGTTTTAGACTGAACGGAGGCAGATCCCATAAGTCTCGATACACAATAGGCATAGCGACCGTTTGAAAACACAAAAAAGCCCGCTCAATAAGAACGGGCTTTTTCAAATTATCTGAATCGGGCCAAACTAGCGACGACCTTCAATGAGGCGACGTTCCTTAACCTTCGTTGCTTCCTTACCAATACGGTCGCGAATGTAATACAACCGTGCACGACGGGTTATACTTTCGCGATCGCCTTCGATCTTATCGATCGTGGGAGCGTTTACCGGAAATACCTTTTCTACACCTTCACCGAAAGAGATGCGACGAACAGTAAAGGTTTCGTGAATCCCACTTCCTTTACGTGCGATCACGATTCCAGCAAATACCTGGATACGCTCTTTTCCAGCTTCCTGGATTTTAAGGTGAACTCGCACTCCATCACCTACCTTAAAAGGAGCAAGATCAGTGCGGATAGCGTCTTTGGTGAGTTCGTTAATGATTAGATTCATGATTCGGATCTTTAGAAATTATATCGGGTCTTCTTATCTGCGTGTTCTCTTTCCGCTGCGCGAGTCGCCACGCTTCAATTTCCGCATGATTTCCAGAGAGCAGCACCTCTGGAACTTGCATTCCGCGGAACTCTGCAGGACGCGTAAATTGGGGAAAAGTGAGGAGACTGGCTGTGAAGGAATCTTGCGTCAATGATTTTTCTTCGCCCAAAACACCCGGTATATAACGGGCTAAAGCATCGATAACTACGCACGCCGCAATGGTCCCATTTGTGAGTACATAATCGCCGATGCTCACCTCACGATCGACCAAACAATCCCTCACTCGTTGGTCGATTCCCTCATAATGACCACTTAGAAACACCAGGTGCTTTTCTCTGCTGAGTTCCTGGGCCAAAGGCTGGGTCAGCTTTTCGCCATCCGGGGCTAAATAAATTACAGTAGAGGCTTCTCGTTTCACACTTTCGATGGCTGCAAACAGAGGTTCGGGCTTCATGACCATTCCGGCGCCACCACCGAACGGACGATCATCAGTTTCTCTGTGCCGACCTTTTGCCCATTTACGGATGTCGTGTACATCGATTGACAGCAAACCATGTTTGATGGCGCGACCAATCATACTTTCTTCGAGGTATCCAGTGGCCATTCCTGGAAACAGCGTCAATAAGTCTATTTTGAGCGCAGTTTCCATAGTACCGCGGATCCGGTATTCGAATCCAAAAACGCTTAAACTAGGCGTCCTTCTTTTCTTCGTCGGTTTCTTCTGCTGCGGGAGCTTCTTCTTCAACCGCTGCTTCAGCAACTTTTTCTGGAGCTTCCTCAACCGCCGGAGCTTCTTCAGCAACAGCTTCTGCCTCAACAGGAGCAGCAACCTCTTCAGCTACAGGAGCTTCTTCTTCTGCAGGCTCACGACGAGCTTTGTTGATAAGCGAGCGAACAGTATCTGTTGGTTTAGCTCCAACGCCCACCCAGTAATCCGCACGATCCAGCTTGATTCTCAACTGACCGCGGGCCGCTTTGGGAGAATAGGTACCAATCCACTCTACAAATTTGCCATCACGCTTAGCGCGAGCTTCCCCTACCACAATACGGTAGACGGGGTTGTGGGCAGAACCGCCACGAGCTAGTTTAATGCGAAGTGCCATGTGTTTTCAGAAATAGGTTTTAAGAAAAGGAGAAAGAAAACAATGCCCGCACGATTGCTTGTCAATACAACTTTGTGATTGTCTTTGGCAATCGGGCGTTTCTTGCTCATCCGCTTCATTTTCGACCCATTTTCACCATCTAAAACCGCAAAACATGCTTCAAGCAGGAATCGTCGGACTACCGAATGTCGGTAAATCAACCTTATTCAATGCAGTAACTCGCACGCGAAAAGCGGAATCTGCTAATTATCCCTTCTGTACGATTGAGCCAAATGTGGGTGTTGTTCAGGTACCAGATGAGCGCCTCCAGGTGCTCTCAAAGATCGCAAATACCAACGTTATCATCCCGGCGGCCATCGAATTCAAAGATATCGCAGGGCTAGTCAAAGGTGCCAGCGAAGGTGAAGGCCTCGGTAACCAATTTCTAGCAAACATTCGTGAATGTGACGCGATCATCCAGGTGGTCAGGTGCTTTGACGACGATGACATCATTCATACTATGGGTGGCGTCGATCCCATTCGAGATATTGAGATCATTAACGCCGAATTGATCTTAGCCGATATCGCTTCGGCAGAAAAAAAACTTCACAAATCCACAAAGATGGCTCGAGGTGGCGACAAAGAGGCCCAGGCAGAAGTGGAGCTTATTGAGAAATTAATCCCCCATCTCAATGAAGGTAAACCGGCTCTCACCCTCCCCATGAACGACGATGAGAAGGTCGTTCTCAACCAGTTCTTTTTGCTTTCATCCAAGCCAACCCTATTTGCCGCCAATGTAGCGGAAGATGATTTACTGGACCCAGACGCCAATCCTTACGTCAAAAAAGTAAAAGATTACGCAGCGGAACATCACGGCGCAGAGTGCGTGTCGATTAGTGCGCGGCTGGAATCTGAGCTTATCGATCTCAGCGAGGAGGAAGGCAAAGAATTCTTATCCGACTTCGGCGTCACAGACTCTGGGGTCTCCAATCTTATTCGCTCTGCCTATAGTTTGTTGGGTCTCATGACCTACTTTACGGCTGGCGAAAAGGAAGCTCGTGCGTGGACCATTACTCACAATACCAAGGCACCTCAAGCCGCTGCAGCCATTCATACAGACTTTGAAAAAGGATTCATAAAGGCCGAGGTCGTTTCTTACGAAGATCTGGTTGCGGCAGGAAGTACTCAAGCTGCCCGGGAAGCTGGCCGCTACAGGCTAGAAGGAAAAGACTATATCTTTCAGGACGGAGATGTAACGGTGTTCCGTTTTAATACTTAGAACGATGAACCGGATCCGATAACTACTTTAGATCCTCAATCCGTCTAGCAGGCGTTCCCGTATTCCAACGGGCTTCCCATTCCGGGTTTTCGATAGTCGTTCGAAAAATCACCGTATTGTGTAGATCCAAGTCCGATGTCCAAACGAAGCTCGCACCACCAAAATCATAATCCCTGAAGACTGACGGAGGCCTTACTACGGATTCTTCATAAACCGTCACCAAGCCCCAATCACGGTCGTCGAAATCGATGGTAAACCAGTCATCTGGAATCGGGACATGCCTGACAACTTCCTTCTCTCCTTCCATCGGGCCAAAGAAAAAGCACTTCGCCTTCCAGTCAGGACTACTCATAACGTCATCGCCAAGCTTCAAAATAAACCCGCCGTCACCGATTTGCACATGCTCATACTCTTTCCCGGTAATAGCATCTGCATTGTCGCGCGCCATCACTGCAATCGTCATCGGAAATTCCGGAAGGACATCGACCGAGACTATGTTGTGAGGCATGAATTCGATAGAATCGATCGCGACGAGCTTACCGTTAATGTAAAGCTTGAACCAGTTGTCAGCATAGACGTTCAGCTTAACGGTATCTGCCATGTTAGGTTTGACGATGTGCGCGGGCAATCCGCCACGCCGTTGCGCCGAAAGCGCACTCACACAAAAAATACACACTACCAAAACAGAAACTCGGACCATTCAACGAGTATCGACACCGATTGCTGGAAGGTCAAGAAACGCCAAGCAGCTCACGCGCGTGCGTCCGTGCGACTTTAGAACGCCTACTACCGAGCATCCGAGCCAGTTCTCCAAGTCGCGCCGTTTCGTCATCGTGAATAGGCTCAATCGATACCTTCGTATCATCGTCGGTCTGAATCTTCTCAACGAGAAAGTGTTGTTTACCCTTTGCAGCCACTTGGGGTAAGTGGGTCACACAAAAAACCTGATGATTACCGGATAACTCAGCCAGACGCTCGCCGACTACGGTACCAATTTCACCGCCCACGTTTGCGTCCACTTCGTCGAATACCAATACCGGTGTGTCGTCGAGTTTCGCTAACAGAGTCTTGAGTGCTAACATCACACGGGCTGTCTCTCCACTCGAAGCGATCTTATTCAGTGGGAGTGGCTCTTGTCCGGGATTGGCGGAAAACACATACTCACAACGAGAATTTCCATGTTCACGGAATGCATTCTCCGCATACACGATCACATCAAAACGGGCTTTCTTAAAACCAAGTGAATCGAGTAACGAAGCCGTCTCTTTCGCCAGATTCGTCGCGGCTTTTTCTCGCTTAGCCCGAAGCCTGGAACCCGCTTCATGAAGCTCATTCTCTTTACTCTTTATCAAATTATCCAGCTTACCGAGCGTTCCCTCGATATCCGCCTGCATTTCTACACGCAGGGAAAGGCGCTCACGATTGGCCATAACCTGCTTCACGCTCGGACCAAACTTGCGTCTAACCTCTAGCCACTTATCCATTCGCTCTTGGAAAGAGGCTATTTCCATCTCATTAAAATCTGACTTTCTACGGAGGTTAAAGAACTCAGCATTGATATCATCCAATTCTACCACTGCTTGATTGAGACGAACTGCGAGTTCCGCAGTACGCTTATCAATATTGGCAATCCGACCAGTTGTCATTACCAACCTGCCCAGTTTACCAATCACTCCCTCATCGCCACCGAGCCCCTCTTCGACTTGTTCTAAAAGCTGAACCAGCTCAGCAGCCTGATTAGCAACGCTAAAATCACTCTCAAGCGCTTCGATTGCAGCTTCAGAAATAATATCCACAGCGTCAATCTGCTCCATCTGGGACTGATAATAAAATAGTTCGTCTTCAGACAACTGAGACTTGTTTTGAATCTCCTCCTTTTGCCGTAACAGAGATTTCCACTCAGAAAATAATTCTTGATAGACCGCCATATCCATGGCGGAACCTGCATAGCTATCGAGCAACTCCAATTGATTCTGCCAGTCAAAAAGCTTTTGCGGCTCACCCGGACCATGAAAATCGATCCAGTGCTTACCCAACATAGAAAGCAGAGACAGCGTGCAGAGTTTACCGTTAATAAAGACCTTTCCCATCTTCGTTCGACTGATCGACCGGCGCAGTAACAGCACATCTTCCTCGCAGGGTGGTAGACCGTTGTCATTCAAAAATGTATTGATCTTGGAGGCATTCGGAAAATACAGCGCCGCTTCGACTTCGCACCCAGACTCCCCCTGACGAATAATCGTCTTATCGATCCGGTTACCCGCGAGCATACTTAACGCCCCAAGTAACACAGACTTCCCAGCCCCCGTCTCACCGGTTACCACCGTGAATCCCGCCTCCAGGTCCAGAGAAGTCTCGGTCATTAAGGCTAGGTTTTGAATTCTTAGGAACTGAATCATTTAAGGTGATCGACAGCTTTAGGAAAACCCCCGGAAAAACCAAGTATTTATTGCACCTAACAAAGTGACCCAGCTTTTGACTTGCCAACCCTCCTTTCTTGACTTGGCTCATACCCCTTTC
>CALGUT010000258.1 GCA_937920335.1 uncultured Opitutales bacterium | reverse complement strand
CGCCTCCGGAAAAGGCGGTAAGACTTCCTTCAACTGGGTTGAACCAGGCCTTAAGCCTGCCCAGAAGTTCCTCAACTTGGAGCATCGATGAACTAGCGCTGGCGGCGGCGCTGAACAAGATAACGCCCGCCCAATGCCAAACCGATAACGGCTGCCACCATCCAGGTGGTTAGAAACGCGTTTTCACCATGCGGATGGATGTGAACGGCTTGCGATGAATGACCCATTGCGGAGTGGGCCAAGGTAAGAAGCGAGAGAGCTAAGATGCTGTAAGCTTTTTTCATAATAATTAGACTCCAATGATTTCTGGGTATGTCAGCAAATTTCCAGCCAATTAATAGACTGTTTAAACATATAACTAAGTGAACGTATATTCGCTTTCTTGGCAACGTAAGATTCAAATTTCAAATTCCAGACTGCAGTAGGGCCAAAGAATTGTTGTCCAAAACGACAAAACCGCAATTATTCAGAAAAACTCTTCCAATTACCCTATGAAGTATCTCCTCAAACTGTCTCTCATACTCTTAAGCATCTGCTCCAATTGGTCCATTAATGCGGCTGATCAGCCGAACTTCGTTTTCTTTATCACGGACGACATTTCTGCGACTGATCTGGGACCCTACGGAAGCAAGGTGGCGCAAACCCCAAACCTGGACCGCATTGCCTCGCAAGGCCTGGTCTTTGACAACGCTTTTCTCACAACCAGTAGTTGCAGCCCCAGTCGCTGCAGCATTATCACGGGCCGCTACCCACACAATACTGGCGCCCCTGAGTTGCACACCGTGCTTCCCGATGACCAGGTAACATTTATTCAAAAACTTACGGGAGCGGGCTACTATACAGTCATATCAGGGAAAAATCACATGAACAAGCCGCCAAAACTAGGCTTTTCGGATACAGGCAAGGATGGAAAACCGGCCGGTAGCGAGGACTGGGTTCGCATTCTAAAGGAACGTCCAAAAGACCAGCCTTTCTTTTGCTGGTTCGCCTCGCATGACGCCCACCGCGACTGGCAATTTGATGAGCATGCTCCCATCTACGATCCAGACGTCATCGAAGTGCCACCCTATCTCTACGATGGTCCAAGGACACGAAAAGACCTCGCCGACTACTTCCACGAAGTAAGCCGCACCGACTATTATGCCGGTCAAGTCGTTGAAGAGCTTGAGCGGCAAGGCATCACTGAAAACACCTACTTCATTTATACAGCAGACAATGGAAGGCCATTTCCTCGGGACAAGACCCGCCTTTACGACAGCGGAATCAATACCCCACTCATCGTCTGGAATCCAGGTGCGATCAATCCCGCCCGATCTGCATCGATGGTTAGTATGATCGACCTAGCCCCTACATTTCTGGAATTGGCCGGACTCGAAAAACCACCTTCCTTCCAAGGCGTAAGTCTGGCGCCAGTGCTAACCAACCCAAAAGCAAAGGTCCGCGACTACATTTTTGCCGAACACAACTGGCACGTCTACGCAGCCCACGAACGCGCCGTCCGCACGAAAGACTGGCTCTACATCCACAACGCGTTCAACAACAAACCCTCTCTCAGCACCGAGAGCGATCGCTCTCAGTTTCCAGCCGCCATAGAACTCTGGGAAAAATATGATGCCGGCGAAACCTTCCCTTGGCAGGAAGATATTCCCATGAATCCAAGGCCTCAAGTGGAGTTGTTCCATGTGGGTTCCGATCCGCTACAAATGACAAACCTTGCCGGCTTTCCGGAGTTCAAGAAAATACAAAGGAATCTCGCGGGTATCCTCAAACAGTGGACGGAAGAGACCGGAGATACCATTCCCCAGAATCCATCACCCGATCGCGGCCCCGTACGCCCGAAAGGCGGTGATGTACGAGGCGAGCTGCCTGGTGCTGCTACGGGAGCCGATAAGATCAATCATTCCGGTCCGATTTTTGAAAGTTTCGTGGCTCGTTCGAAGGGTTAATCGACCTGCCGAAAAGACTTCGGAAAGCCAATTCTGTATCGTTCATCATTCCTCGCAGTAGAGGGTGTGTAGCAGCGTGATGATCTTCAACACATCCTTTCGTCCAATACGGTAATACACATTCAAGCCCTCTTTTCTACTCTCTACATAACCTCGATCTTTTAGCTTTCTCAAATGCTGGGATAAGGCCGACTGACTCAGGTCAAGTTTCTCATTTAAGGCGCCGACCGACATTTCATTACCTTGCGAAAGTAAACAGAGGATGGACAGCCGTTGCTCATTAGCAAGCGCGCTCAAGGTCTGCAACGCTTGAGACATGTCTTCCGGTCTGGGAAAAGAAGAATCTAGGTTTTGTTGGATCGAATCAGGCACGAATTATATTAGCTGTTTCTAATTTATTATTGACTATATTAGTTATTCCTTAATTCTCTGGATTAATTCAACTAAAAAATCATATGAATATAGATCGTGCAGTGTTGTTATGGGCGGGATTCGTCGTCCTTTTAAGTTTAGCATTAGGCCATTGGGTACATCCTTACTGGCATTTTTTAACCGCGTTTGCCGGATTCAATATGATTCAGTCGGCAGTTACCGGATTCTGTCCTGCCGCAATCGCGTTCAAAGCAATGGGGATCACAGGTGGATGTGCCTTCAAAGGCAAAAAAGACCAGGAAACAATAGGCGAGAACCGAATTTAGTCTAATAGCCAACTAGTGACCAGGACCCAAAGTTGTTAATCGGATCCCTAATCGTTTCAGGAACCATGTACACCATTTGCAGGAATCATTCCCAGACCCTTTTCGGGTCGGCTATAGGAAACCTGAGAAGGAACCTCAAAAGAACCAGAGGTGCAATCCCATGGCTAGCTCTGTTGGTATTCCCATTTTACGGACATGCAGAAGTCTGGAACTTGAAGGCAGCGATCGATACAGCGGTGGCTAATAATCCAGACGCACTTGCGGCATTGAAAAGGATTGAGGGAGCAGAGGCTTCGCTGGAACGAGCCAGCTCAATGGGCAAGCCACAGGTGTATCTCAAGGGGAGTTATCTTCAAACCGATAGTCCGATGATGGCCTTTGGCTCCATCCTCAACCAGAGGGCTTTTGATTTCGACCTCAACTTCAATAATCCTGGGACCATCGACAATTTCAACACCACCGCAATGGTTGGGATTCCGCTTTATACCGGCGGCAGAGTATCTTCCGGCAAACGAGCTGCAGTAGCTGGTGTAACTGCAGCGGAGTTCGACGAAGTTGCCGCGCGGCACCAACTCATCGCACAAACCGTAAGGTCCTACCTCAATATCCGTAAGGCCATAGAAGCGGTTTCAGCCGTTGAAGCAGGCGTGAAGGCCTACACGTCAGCCACAAAAAATGCCCGACTTCGCTATGAAGCGGGACAAATGCTAAAAGCGGATCTATTGAGCCTTGAAGTTCAACTGGCCCAAACGAAGGAGCAATTGGTTGAGGCAAAACATTTTCAGACACTTGCTGAGCGCAACTTTATATATGTGCTTGGTCTTCCGGCCGACAAAGAAACGGTGCTTTTAACGGAAAATGATCCTGATATTGAGCTTATTGTAGAACCAGAATCTCTCAGTTATCTAGCAAGGCCGGAACTAAAGGCTCTAATGGAACGTGAAAAAGCCGCCATGGAGATGAAGGATGTGGCAAGGGGTGGACGCCAACCCAGTGTCTCTGGATTTGCAAGTGTGCAATATGACCATGGCTGGCAAACCAACAAGTCAGGCGAATCCTGGTTAGCGGGAGTTGCCGTCGACCTGAATGTATTTGATGGAGGCAAAACGACATCTCAAATCAAACAAGCGGAAGCGCAATTGGCCGAACTTCGTGAATACATTCGAAAGGCTGAATTAGGGATTGGGTTGGAAGTAGAAAAAGCGCGTCTGGCTCTGATACTGGCCAGAGATCGAGTATCCGTGACCGGTCTTGCCATGCAACAGGCGGAAGAAAGCGCTGCTTTGAGTCGTGCACGCTTTGAACAGGGTGCGTTGCTCACAACCGAATTAATTGGCGTGGAAAGCCGACTGATAGAGGCACGCATGCGCCGCGCGGTTGCCTTGGCCGACGAAGTCATAGCCATAGCCGAACTTCGAAGGGCCGTAGGATTCATGCCGATACAACATTAGCGATGCATTTTATACCGATGAATTACATATCTAAACTACCGATTATCCTAGGTACTGGTTTACTCATGGTCTCATGTGCCAAGCATGAAACGAATCATAACTCTCATCGCGGAGAAGAACTTCCACGAATAAAAGCCTCCGTAATTCAGGTGGCAGAAGAATTGTCACCCAACCAAGTCGAAATAAGCGGTGTAGTACGTGCAAAGACAAGGGCCAGTATCGCCCCCAAGGTCATGGGGAGTATAAGCAACTTTCCGATTAAACTGGGGCAGGCAGTCAAAAAGGATGACTTGCTGGTTGAAATAAACGCTCCCGAAATCAGAGAAAAAGTTTCTCAGGCCCAAACACAGCTCAGACAAGCCCAACGTGATCTAACGCGGGAGCAAAGTCTGTTTATTAAGGAAGCAAGTACTGCCGAAACCGTCAGAAACCTTGAAGACCGTGTTTCTATGATGGAATCCATGGTTACAGAAGCGGAAGCGATGCTTGCCTACACTGAGATTCGAGCCCCATTTGACGGATCGGTTTCCCGTATCTATGCGGATAAGGGTAGCCTCGCTGCCCCTGGAATGCCACTGCTGGAGTTGGATGGCAACAGCGGTCTGGAAATAGAAGCAGGCGTTCCAGAGTCGCTGATAACCGGACCTATTGAAGGTGGCCAGTTTCAAGCGTTTCTGCCATCGATCAATTCGACATTCGAGGCAACTGCTGTGGAAGTATCATCCGCATCGGATGATCAAAGCAGATCAGTAAAAGTGCGTTTCTCTATTCCTTCCCATGTCCGGGCACGACCGGGTCAGTTTGCCCGTATTCAACTGGAGGGCTCCAAACGGTCGAAGATTATGGTGCCGGTAGCTGCCATTTCGAAACTTGGACAGATGGAGCGTGTATTTGTGGCTGTTGAGGATCAAGCGTTGCTGCGCCTGGTTAAAACAGGAGCCAGGGAGGGACAACAAGTAGAAGTGCTCACAGGTCTGGATACCGGCGAATGGATCGTTGTTGATTCAACTGAAGCATTGACGGACGGTCAGCCTCTGGAGGTTACCCAATGAGCCAACCAGAACTTTCAGCAGAACCGCCTGCCAGATACGGGTTTGCCGGCAGGTTGGCCTTAATGTTCATTGAGTCTAAGCTCACGCCTCTGGCCGTGGTCGCATCATTGTTGCTCGGACTTTTTGCGATACTGATGCTCCCTCGGGAAGAGGAACCTCAGATCAAAGTTCCTATGATTGATGTGATGGTGTCTATGCCCGGAGCAAGCGCCAAGGAGGTGGAGAACCGGGTAACCCGTCCGATGGAGCAATTGCTTTGGGAAATCAAAGATGTCGAATATTTGTATTCAACCTCCATGCCGGGAAGTGCGATGGTGATTGTAAGATTCAAAGTGGGTACGGATTTGGAGGCGGCCCTGGTACGTTTGAACCAGAAGCTGGCCACAAACTTTGATCGCATCCCCCAAGGGGTATCTCCGCCCATCGTTAAGCCACGCGGTATCGACGATGTACCCGTTCTGGCACTCACATTTCACAGCAAACGATACGACCATCTAACACTGCGTCGTATTGCCGCCCAGGTACAAGACGAGATTCAAAGCATTCCAAAAACAGCTGAAACCACCTTGATTGGTGGAACTCGCAGACAAGTGAGAGTACAGCTCGATACCCAGGAGCTGGCCTCTCGAAATTTGTCAGCCGCCTATATCATTCCAATGCTTCAGCAGGCTAACGTGCAGACCCATGCCGGAACGATGAATAGCGCGAACACCGAAACCTTGCTGCAAACGGGATCATTCTTCGAAGAGGCAGATGATATCGGCCGAGTGGTTGTGGGAGTACACCATGGTACCCCTGTTTTTTTAAGAGACGTGGCCACCATTCGGGACGAAGCTGAAGAACCCAGCAACTATGTGCTCTATGGTGCAAGCGGTCTTCCAGAGCAAGCAGCTGTAACTCTCAGTATCGCAAAACGGGCCGGAGCCAACGCAATTGATGTAGTGAACGAAGTAATCCGAAAAGTGGATACGCTTAAAGGACCACTTATCCCTCAGGATATTGAGGTCGCTGTCACACGAAACTACGGCGCCACAGCCAGCGAAAAATCCAATGAGCTACTATTGCACATGGGCATCGCTGTTTTCGGGGTGGCGGTTCTCATATTGCTCTTTCTGGGCTGGCGAGAGTCCATCGTTGTTCTTCTTGCCATACCTGTTACCCTCGGCCTTACGCTGCTCGTGTTTTACCTTTATGGCTACACACTGAACCGTATTACCCTCTTTGCCCTGATCTTCTCCATTGGCATTCTGGTTGATGATGCAATCGTGGTGGTGGAAAACATTGTTCGGCATATGAACCTGCCGAGTTGCCAAAGCAAATCGCTCGTGCAAATCTGCGTGGAAGCGGTCGACGAGGTGGGTAACCCCACCATCCTGGCCACTTGGGCAGTGATTGCAGCCGTGTTGCCCATGGCATTTGTCAGCGGACTTATGGGACCCTACATGCGTCCGATTCCTATTGGTTCGAGCGCTGCCATGTTGTTCTCGTTGCTGGTTGCCTTTGTGGTAACTCCCTGGGCGGTCTTGAAGGCGCTAAAAGGGCACCATTTGAACACAAAGCCCGCTCACTCCTCGGAGTTTGTTTATGTTCCTCCAGGAGCTGAAACGAGTGATGACGAATCGATGGCAGACACTTGGTTTAGCCGCCTCTATATGAGCGTGATGCGTCCTCTGCTCGACCACCGGCTGCTTCGTTGGTGTTTTCTCCTTCTGATAGCAGGACTAACCGCCGGGTCAATGGGACTGGTTGGCATCGGTGCGGTGAAGGTCAAAATGCTACCGTTCGACAATAAGTCCGAATTCCAGGTCATACTCAATACACCCGAGGGTACGACCCTGGAACAAACGACGCGTATCGCCCGCGAGATGGCGGCGGCCCTTAGGGACGAACCGGAAGTCGCCGACTATCAGGTATATGCCGGAACTGCTTCTCCCTTCAATTTCAATGGTCTGGTGCGTCATTACTTTATGCGCCGTGGCTCGAACGTTGCCGATATTCAGGTAAACCTTCTACCCAAGCACGCCCGGAAAGCGCAAAGTCATGACATCGCGAAACGCATACGTCCGAAGCTCCAGAAGATTGCCAGTCATTATGGAGCAGCGATTGCCGTGGCAGAGGTTCCGCCAGGTCCACCGGTCCTACAAACATTGGTGGCAGAAATTTATGGTCCCACAGAAGCATCGCGCCTAAAATTGGCGGAAGCCGTACGGGCTATTTATGAAAAAACCGACGGCGTTGTGGATGTGGATTGGTATGTGGAGGCATTGCAGAAAAAAACGATTCTTAAAGTGGATGAAGAGAAAGCAGCTCTAAATGGTATTACTGAAGCGGCCATTGCACGCGCCATTCAGATAGGTTCCCAAGGTTTCCCGGTTGGGTTGCTGCACGACGAATATGAACGAGATGATGTCACCGTGTTACTGGAGCTTCCACAATCGGCAAGAGCTCATGCCAATGATCTGCTTGCCCTGCCAATCCGTTCAGAAATGAATCCTCAGGCACCTCTGGTTCCTCTTAGAGAGTTGGTTACGATTGAAGAAGAATTGGGAGAGCGAAATATCTACCATAAAAACTTAATGAACGTAAGTTATGTCACTGCTGACGTAGCGGGTGTCATCGAGAGTCCGGTTTACGCCATTCTCCAAATGAATCGGGATCTGGCAAAACTGAACGGCAAGGATTTTGGAGGCACAACCGATCAAGTTAAAATATACAACGCGAGTATGCCATTTAGCGATCAACAACCTTCTATGAAATGGGATGGCGAATGGCAGGTGACGATTGAGGTCTTTCGCGACCTGGGTCTCGCATTTGGCGCGGTTCTTATCCTGATCTACATGCTCATGGTAGGTTGGTTTAAGAACTACACGACACCGCTCATTGTGATGACGGTTATTCCATTCTCTCTAATCGGCATACTGCCAGCGCATTGGGGCCTTGGCGCATTTTTCACAGCTACCTCCATGATCGGTTTCATGGCAGGCGCAGGAATTGTTGTTCGCAATTCGATCATTCTGGTCGATTTTATCGAATTAAGATTAAGCCACGGGCGAACGATGGCCGAGGCCTGTATCGAATCTGGTGCGGTCAGATTCAGACCTATGATGTTGACCGCCTTTGCTGTCATTGTAGGGGGAATCGTAATACTGGCCGATCCTATTTTCCAAGGGCTGGCTATCTCACTCCTATTCGGGGCGATTGCTTCTCTACTCATCAGCCCACTGGCGGTTCCGCTCATCTACTATATGAGCCACGCAAAGCAAGGGAAGTAAGTCGATCAGCAAACTGAGTTTTGAGGGTGGTGATACTGATATGCGCATGGAACGAATAAGGATATAAATTTGAGATCGACCGGTGCTACCGGTTATTCGAAAGCCTCCGGGTACCTCCTATCTGCTACGAAGCATTAACACAGAATCCGTAGCCGTCTATCTGCTTTTATCCTCCTCAATAACTTCGATCGGGCCGGCTTCCACATTGGAGTCATCGGTCGCTCGTTTGGAAATGAGGCCTTTTACGTTTTTCCCAAAGTAATCACTCGCCACGTCGTTCAGCGCGGCAATCGCATCGCCGTAGGATTGGCCGATGGAGCGAATGCTATACCGAGTCGTCCACAACACTTTCTTCTCACCTGATTTCAGAAGGGGAAGATCGAAGGCAGTAAGGATCATAAAGTAGCGACCCTCGTCAGCCAGCTCACTTTGAATAAACGCTTCGTAGGAGGAGGTATTGGAGGCAAATACATCATCCATACCCAGGAGCCTCGCACGGAAGTATTTCTCCCTGAGGTAATCTCTTTCACTCGGAAGAACATCCCCGAAGAACTTCGGCATAGCGTTCTTCGATAGTTCATAGTCATAGACTTCGCCATTCGCTTTTTCAACCGGTGGCAGGTATTCAGCGATGTCGAATACCTCAGCATCATTTTCATCTCCCACAAAGTTTGAAGCACCATAGTGGACCATGATGAGCAAGTCACCAGCATCCGGATCTTCCTCGGAATAGTAGTTTTGTTTCCTTAAACTGAGCGCGAGCTGTTCAGCAATTCCGGTAAATGATATTTCATCCATACTGGCGTCCGCGACATTACCGCCAAACCGTTTTCCTTCAATCAAGTGGTAGGTCTGCACTTTTGCCGACTCGTCCCGAGCTCGTGAGAGGGTGTAGTCTTTCGTAGCTTCTGCGCGAACCGCAACGCGATTGGCCTTTTCACCGAACGCGCAATCGGAGGGTAGTAACACTGCCCCGACCAATAAGACACATTTGGCAAAGTTTTGGAACATGAGAAATCAGTATTAATCCAATGAGGCACAAAAACTATTCAGGAGTATTGAACTCTTCGTTACTGATGACTTCGATATCACCCATCTTCACTTCGAACTTATCAGACGCTCGCCTCGACTGCAGTCCTTTCATGTTCAAGCCAAAATAATTACCCGCGACAATATTCAATTGCTCAATGGCTTCGTCAAAAGGCTGTCCAATCGCACGCATGCTGTAACGGGTTGTCCACATGACTTTTTTCTCCCCTTTGCGCATGGCCGGCAGGTCAAAAGCAACCAGGTAGATAAAGTAGCGCTCTTCATTGACCATATCCTGGAATTCGTAAACCTGCTGATCATTGGCGCTATCGTTATATAGCTCCTCCAGACCAAGGATTTTCGCTTTGAAGATCTTATTCATCTCATTGC
>CALGUT010000257.1 GCA_937920335.1 uncultured Opitutales bacterium | reverse complement strand
CTGAATGCTGGTGATTTGTTGATCCGTGATATTAACTCTCAGGCAGAAGCGCTGTTTGGCTACGAATCAGCTGCTTTGATTGGAAAGCCGTTTACATCTCTTTGCCGAAAAAATGCTATTCCTGAAGAATATCGGACTGTCAGTGGTATGGAATCCGGTGACATCTTGATGTTGGAAACGAGCAAGATATCTAAAACGGGGGAAGAACTCTCGGTTGAGATCAAATTTAGTGCATTTCAATTGCAGGGAGAAACTCGCATCATGGCAGTAGTTGCTGATGCATCGAGTCGAGTTCATTTAACGGAAAACCTTCAACTGAGTGTGGAACGCTTGAATTTGGCTGTAACTGGCAAGGATCATGGCGTCTGGGATTGGGATATTGCTGGAGGCTCAATATATTTTTCTGACAACTGGAGACGTTTTCTTGGAATTTCTAAAAACGACTCAAGTTCCGGTATGGAGATCTGGAAGAAGCACCTGCATCCCGATGAAATCGATGGAATCCTTAAAGTGATTCGGAGCCATTGGAATAAGGAAATCGATGAGTATTCACAGGAACATCGTCTTTTAGGTGAATCTGGTAAGTACCGTTGGGTTCAGGCACGAGGAACGGCTATCAGGAATGAGGCTGGAGAAGTCATCCGGATGGTAGGAACCATGCTTGATGTTACGCGCAGAAAGCAAATTGAAATCGAAAGCGTTCAAAAGCAACGTATGGAAGGGCTCGATCGCTTTGCTGGCAGTGTGGCTCAGGATTTGAATCGTATGCTGGTAGCGGTCAACGCATCCGCCCGTCTTATTGAAGACGCGGTTCCGCAACACACAGCGGTTAATCAGTATTTGGGAGATATTCGTCGAGCCACCGAAGGATCGACGGCACTGATACAGCAGCTATTGGCTTTCAGTCGAAAGAGTCAGATGCAGTTAGAGTATGTATTTCTAAACCTCGAAATCAAAAGCCTCCTTCCGATGGTCGAGGGAATGATTTCCAAATCAATAAGTTTGGAAACAGACTTGGAAGATGAGCTTCCTCCCGTCTTGGCTGATCATACCATGATTAGTCAGGTTCTACTGAATCTTGTTTTGAATAGTATGGACGCAATGCCAGATGGTGGTGTCTTGAATATCGAAACGTCTCAGTTCCGCCTCGAAGAATCTCATGTATTTGCGGGAAAAGAACTCGAACCTGGTGAATATCTTAAGCTTACCGTCGGAGATGATGGAATCGGTATGGATGATCAAGTCATGGAGCAGGTTTTCGAGCCGTTCTATAGTACGAAGGTAAATGATGAAGGTCAGGTAAGTTCCGGATTAGGTCTTTCAACAGTTTACGGTATCATGAAGCAGCACAACGGCTGGATATCGGTGAAGAGTCGTCCGTCTGTCGGGACTCGGTTTGACCTTTATTTTCCAATATTGAACGACTCAGAAGCTGAGTCTTGAGGGATTACGGGTTTTGTAAGCACCTGAATGTAGGGTTCTTGTAAAAAGCCTATCACATCGAACGCAGCTATTGTGGCTGGTTGGGTAGGCGCTTGAATGGAGGTCTATCATCAAGCATTTACAATGATCTCATCACAACTTTCAACTATCTCGCGCACTCGCAAACGCATCTGGCCCAGAAAACGTGCGGCTGGTTGGGAAATTACTATTATCCTTAACGATGATTTACGTGCGGAATCTATTCATTCTGATGATTCCTTGATAGAGGGACTTGAGCCGAATCAGTGGTTGGGGGCTTGGATCGACGATCTCTTTAATAGCGAAGATGGGGATACGTTCGTAAGTTCAGCGATTGTAGCAAATTTGGATCATCCGTCCTTTGATATCAATGTGAGTCTTAAGAGCCATCCTGAGCTAAAATCGTGCGCGCGAATCAAGAAGCTGGTTAGCGGTGATTCTCATTCGTTCTTGGTAAATTGCTTTTTCTGGAGCTCGAATACTCATCATCCTTTTGCTCGTCGTGATCTTATTGATCGAATCGGTGATG
>CALGUT010000256.1 GCA_937920335.1 uncultured Opitutales bacterium | reverse complement strand
CATTGCTGCTATTTTTATTTGGTTTCGATTCTGAATTCACAAACACTCCCTAGTTTGCCTGAAACTTAATTAGATTAAGCTAGCACAGGCGAGAATGATTTCTAGCCGGACTACGGGAGAGTAATTTCACGGTTACAGAGTTCGTAAACGATCCCTCCCAACCGACGCGTCCACCCACAAAGGGAGACCTTATTGGCAGAACTTAAAAGACGCAGTCTGATTTACCCTGCATCCATCTTAATTGCACCTCTAATTTCCATCCCGTGGGATCGTCTTTTTCCAACTGCGTTGAAAGATACTCACACCTTGATTGAATGCTTCGAAGTCGGCTTCAAAATTAAAACCGATTGTGCCAAGGTTCAGTGACCTGTCGGGTTACGGGAGCACCACGTTGGCAAATCGATTTAGGATTGCCGCGAATACCTTCGCACCGAGCTCGAGATGCGCAACGGGATAAGACTCATCCGGCGAGTGGGCGTTGCAGTCCGGGAGCCCTAGTCCTGCCAGAATAACGGGGATCTTGAGTTCGTGGTGTAGCAGCGCGGCTACGGGGATACTTAACCCCTCACGGGTTAGCGCTGGATCGCGACCAAATGTCTCGCCGAGTGCCTCGCGGGCGGCGGCGATGAAGGGATTGCCTGCCTAGGGGCGCGTCGAAGGGCAAACTCACCGTGGTCAAAGACGATCTCACCTCTGAGGCCTTCTATATCATCCGTCGCGCCCAAAGTAACGATCGCCTTCAGCGCCGGAGGGCGCATCGCTGCAATTTGCATTGCATTCATCCCTCCCCAGCTGAGCCCCATCATACCGACCTCACCGGAACACCAAGGTTGTTCAGCCAGCCAAGCAATGACTGCATAGCCGTCACGCAACTCCTCTTCCGTATATTCATCGGTATAAACCTCTTCGCTTTCGCCGCTACCTCGAACGTCTACTCGAATACATGCATAACCCGCTTCCGCCATCGGAGTATGGTTCTGTTAATCTCTTCCACGAGTGCCTTCACGTTTTCGATACCGCAAATATTCCAGAATAGCCGGAACGGGAGTGTCGTAGGCATCTACCGGCATCCAGATTTTTGCCGACAGACGCACCCCATCAGCAACGGGAACCAAGTATGCTCAATCACCTTCACATCCTTTGGATCGGAAACAATATGGTGCGCTGCAGGCACGTTTCCGGTATCGTTGGCCGCTCTTACGGATACTATTCCAGCGAAATTACAGAGTGCTATATTTACAATACATGCAAACACAGTAGAGTAGTTTGTGTTACGCATTTGGATCTATGTGCAGCATCAGTTGAAAACGTAGTAGAAAGGGACCAACGGGGTCAATAGGCAATTGTCAGGTTATCCGGCATTAATATTCCTTCTTTTCAGTGTTACCTATTGCACTGAACCATTCTTGACCCGAGGTGCAATCCCCCTCTTCTGATTGACTTGACAATTGATCATTGACCCTATCGGGGCCTTCCCACGCTTATTCTGAGTGGAGAAAATGATCCGCTTATCCCGCCTGCACTGGTTAATAATTTCCTCGGACGGATGAAAGAAAATGACGTTCCAGCCCGGTTTGTTGAATATGCAGGAGCCAGTCACGGGTTCTTTAACTATTGGCCTGCTCACAATCCTTATTTTGCATCAACACTCGAGCAGACAGACCAGTATCTTACTGAGCTAGGTTATCTTAGCGGACAACCGAATGTACGTGATCTTTATGCACTGGTATCTAACAGAACCACAGACGACCGTTCACTCGACTGAGGACTGAATGCCACACTGAATAGGATCCGAGAACAAGGAAGAAGTCGGACCGCTAAGAAATGGGGCTGACCATGGCATCAAACTTCACTCGGCGAATCCGATGAGGCTTTGCAAATGGTTATGCCTCCGACTGCTTGAGGCTTCAAGAATCTTACAGCCCTGGGAGCCTGAAATCGATCGACAACATAGATCCTTGGTGGCCCCGCAGAAGTGATTATATGTGAGATTTCTGTTATTCAAATATCAAAATCTCGTCATCTGCTCAAAGGTTTCGAGTAATACCATACATTTGTTAGACGATTTATAAGATGAATTCCTATCCGACATCCTATGTCTCGGCAGGCCCGCCGAAACTCCTAAACCAGTGAAATTTTCCGAACGCGCTTCGCAAGACAGCTTCCAAAACCTGTAAGCATTAACAGGCCGAATTTCCTCTGACCTATCCCAAGCCTCAATGCCCATGAGTCATATACTAAACCTCTTTGTTTATGTCTTTGTTTTCCTGACCGGTGTTTCTGCACTTATATACCAGGTCGTTTGGCAACGACTACTAACGCGCCTTCTGGGGGCTGAAACACTGGCGACTTCCATCGTCTTGGCCGTATTCCTCGTAGGACTTTCGTTGGGTTATCTACTTTCTGGCTGGTGGAGCACCAGGCTCAAAAACGCCATGAAAGGATACGCCATTCTGGAAGCGATTACGGGAATCTGGGGATTCGCCTTTATGGTTCTTTATGCAGGGGTCTCTGCTCTAACGCTCAACTGGGGCTTCGAACCTCCCTTCTGGATGGTTTTCCAAGGTCTGTTTTGCACAGTCTTATTGCTCCTCGTGCCAACCGTCTGCATGGGTGGAACCGTCCCTTTACTGACCCGGGCCTTGTCCCGATCGGTCGCCAATGCGACAAGGCAGCATTCATGGATCTACGCCCTAAATACAGCCGGTGCTTTTCTGGGAACTGTGCTGACCGGGTTTCTCCTCATCGAATATTATGGTATCTCCTTAAGCATTAAGTGGGCCGCCGGAATCAATATCGCATCTGCTCTGGTATTTTACCTCGCCGGGAAGTATGCTTGGAAATCGGAGACGGTTCATGAAACGTCAAAAGAAGACTCCCAACGTGAACCAGAGCCCGCCTCGACTCCCTCTTCCTATTCCCCCAAAATCCTTTATGCCGTCGCCTTTTTTTCCGGGTGCAGCATTCTTTGCCTGGAAAATGTGTTTATTCGAATCACCAACTTGGCGTTCGCCAGCACAGCCTATTCGTTCACCATCATAGTCGCTATTTTTATCCTTTCCCTGTCTATTGGTGGCTATCTGGTGGCAGTCAGAAAACAGTTTTCTCCCAAAACTCTCTATCGCAATCAGATTTGGATCACATCGACGTTCCTGCTTCTCTTTTTCACCATCGATAAATGGCCCTACCTAGCCCATCTAATCCGACTCCCATTTAATGAAAATATCGTTGGATTTGTGGGTTTTCAGTTACTGGGATTTCTCACCCTCCTGGCCATTCTGGTAGTTCCTATATCCATTGCCGGCATTACGCTTCCTCTGATTTTTCATGAATTAAAACGCTCTCTGGATGAGGTCGGATTTC
>CALGUT010000255.1 GCA_937920335.1 uncultured Opitutales bacterium | reverse complement strand
TTGATATTCATGGCGCGCATGTTAGGGACTTCGTGGTCACCTGAACCTACGACACCACTCCAGCGATCTTCTGCTTCTTGTTTCCAGTCATCTCCCAGCGAACTATCGAAGTAACTGCTGTCGGAGTTCTTGTCTCCGGAGCCGTCATACATGGATACCCAATTGCCCTCTGGATCTTTGATACTTACGTCTCCCAGGTGACCAGAGGATTTCGATCCTGATGGTTTGTATCGGTGCCAGATATCTCCAGCAGCCATCAAGTTCGAGTGGAATTTCAGACTGTCTCCAGCTTGAACGTAAATGTTCGAATTACTGTGAACCGGGCCAAAAACCTCCATGGAGGGTCCGGGGTGGAACTCCAAATCCATATTATAGAAAATGGCGTGCCCGAAGAGGGGCGCATCACGAACTTCAAAAAGCTGAGCGCAGTAGGCGTTGACAGGATCCTGGCTGCGATCTCCCGCTTTGGCATTCACAGTCGCCATGCCAAATACTTCCACGTCACGGGTGAATACTCGTTTTTGTTTTTGAGGATCTAAAAGGTTAGCTGGGTCTTTGGGGTTAATAAACACCCATTGGCCCGAACTTACAGCGCCGCCCTGTACTTGCATACTCGATACGTCTACATTCGAACTCGCAAAAAAGTTGGTGGCGCTAGTGGGAATCGTGAGAGGGGTTGTTGAAAGCTCGTTGGTCTTGAAGACTGTTTGATTCGTCCACCGACTCAGTAGCTGCGCGAATCCATATTCAACGGCAGCTTCTGAGGCCGCTTGCGCTTCGAGTCGCAGGAAGTGGCGCTGATTGATCGATTTTTCGGAGACACCGTAATTGAGGAGGATACCTGCTGATGCGAGTATGAGTAAGCCAAATATCATGGCTATCACGAGGATCGAACCTCGCTTCTCATTGCGGTTTTTTGATTCTAATCTTCTCATGGCCTTATCCTCTGGGTGATACCGTGAAATTATAAGTGTCCGTTGCTCTGGCTGCCAGGTTTCCGTGGTAGATCTGCCCATTCACCATAGCGCTTTTATTTTGAAAATTGTAGAATAGCTTTCCGTTTGCTGTGCCGCTTGAAAGCTCCAGCACTTTGGTTGTTTTTACCGCGATTGCGGACGGAATAAGAGATTCCAGTGTAACGGTCTTCGAAGCAGTGATATCTACCGGAGTGGTGAAATTGACTTCAAACTTCACCACTGGACCGACGTTCTTTAGGTCATCGACGGTTCCAGGAGAGCGGTAATAGCCGACAATGCGTTCGATAGGATGAACGCCGAAACTTACGTAGGAAGCTGCGGTGTGGACGAATAGAATGAAATCGCCAGATTGATCGGTTACCAATCGATCTTCTGATGAGTCGCGGTCGGCTTTATTGAAACTCGAATAGATAACGAAATAGTTAGCTTCTTTGGCTACCTCTCCCAAGTCGGTGGTCACCTTACGAATGTCCCGGTTGATCAGGTTTTTTTGTTCACTGAAGAGGCCACCCTTTATGAGTTGGATGTTGAATGCCATCAAACCCCCAAGGATCAGTGCGGTAATTCCCAGAGCAATCATAAGCTCCGGGAGTGAAAATGCTCGAATGGATCGATTCATGTTAACGAGGGTTAATATTCAGAAACAGCTGTTTTGATGAAGCGAATGGACCCGGTATATTCCTTTGAGGAACCTTTATAGAGCGACTCATACTTGTAGCTAAGCGTTACCTCGTAGGCATCCAAAGACTCCGTAGCCATTAGATTTGTGAGGGTTGGGTTGATATACATGTCCATCGTCATCGCGGTCGTATTTCCGGCGCTGTCTTTGATCAGGTCCAGGACAACCTCTTTCTTGTTTTCAATTCCGATGTAGAGGGGATCGTCGTAGGAAATGTCGGCTCCGGTTTTCAGTGACGAGATACCTTTCGTTGCAAACGGCACGTTCACGGTGTCGGCCATCGCATGTCGGTATTCTGCGAACGAAAGTCCTCTCATCTGCTCCATATAGCCTTCCACCACCGTTCTTGCGGTATTGTGCATGACGTTTGAATGGGCGAGCTTCTGAGTCTGTGTAATCGCTGCTGATCCCGATAGGAGAAGCAAAACGAATACCGCCATGCCGATCGCGACTTCCACTAAGGTGAATCCACGATGTTTGGGTCTACGACTGAGTGAATTGAGCATGGGAGAGGGATGAAGTTGAGTTAAAAGTCTTTTGAGTTTCTCCAAGAGTGGATAGGTATTGGATTTATCCATAAACCCAATCGCTGCCGAAGAGCCCAATTTTACTAATATTTTTTAAAATCCCTGTGTTTCAGAGCCCTGACAGGGAATTGGTCTAGCTGCACGGCGAGCAGGAGCCTCCTGAGTGCTTTACTTAGCTGTTTTTTCAGTTTCCTTTCCCCCATCCACCTTTAGTCTGCTCCGTTTTTCCTAATTCCATGAAATCGTTTTATATCACTACTGCCATTGATTACGCGAATGGGTCCCCTCATTTAGGGCATGCCTATGAGAAAGTCCTCACGGATGTTATTGCCCGTTTCCGCAGGGCTCAGGGTGATTCTGTTCACTTTCTGACCGGATTGGATGAGCATGGCCAAAAAGTGCAGCAAAGTGCGGCAAAGCGGGACATTTCACCCCAGGCGTTTGTGGATAGCGTGGCGGTCGAATTTCAGGCGCTTTGCGAAAAGCTGAATATTTCAAACGACGACTACATTCGAACGACTGAAGTCAGACACAAGCAAGTGGTGCGCGATATCCAGCAGTCGCTATTCGATAAGGGGGAGATTTACAAAGGGGAGTATCATGGTTTCTACAGTGCTCGCCAGGAGCAGTTCCTGCAGGAAAAAGATAGGAATGAGGATGGGAGTTGGCCCGAAATATTTGGAGAAGTCTCCGAAATTGCTGAAGAAAATTACTATTTTAAGCTCAGCCAGTACCAGGATTGGCTCATCGAGTTCTTGCAGGAGAACCCGGATTTTATTTTCCCCAAGTATCGACAGAAACAGGTACTCGAGTTTCTGAAAGAACCCCTGAACGATCTCTGTATCTCACGTCCCAAATCTCGACTGGAGTGGGGGATCCCTATTCCTTTTGACGAAGACTATGTTACCTACGTGTGGTTCGATGCGCTTATCAATTACTTAACCGCCTCCGACTTCATGGAGGGCGATACCGGAAAATGGCCAGCAGACTATCACGTGATCGGGAAGGACATCCTTCTACCAGCACACAGTATCTATTGGCCGATTATGTTGAAGGCCTGTGGCATACCGTTACCAAAACACTTGTTAGTACACGGTTTTTGGACGACTTCCGGAAATAAAATGTCCAAGTCGACAGGAAACACGGTCAATGCGCTCGATTTAGCTGATCAATTTGGGGTGGATTCCTTCCGTTATTTCGTCACCCGGGAAATGAAGGTAGGGCAAGATAGTGATTTTTCGGAAGAACAGTTTCTAAATCGCTATAACGGCGAACTTGCCAAAAACCTGGGGAATCTGGTTAGTCGAATTCAAAATATGGTAACCCGCTACAGCGACGGGATCATTCCTGCCGCTCAGGTCAATGAAGCTGCAGATATTGAGATCCAGGCACTGTGGTCCCACACAGCGGTCAAGGTAGTTGAATTGGGGGAAGCATTTCAGTTTCACAAAATGCTGGAGGAGATTTTTCAGTTTCTGAGCGGATTGAATCGTTACACCGAACTGCGTGAACCGTGGAAGCTAGCGAAGTCTGAAGAACCGGGAGCTAAGGATTTACTCCTTACGTCGTTGGCTGTTATTTCGGAAGGCCTCCGACTTGCGTCGGTGGTGCTGGGTCCGGTGATGCCTGATATCAGTGCGAGGATCCTGGGTCTTTTGGGATCTGAACCGGTTATTGAATTCGCCGGGAATCTCGACTGGGATTTTCGCTTGGAGGGTAAATCGGTTGGAGAGAAAACGATCTTGTTTCCACGGCCTGAGAAGTAGGGTTTATGGAGCACTTACCGATTGGAAACTATGGCGGGCAAGAAAGTCCGGAGGGGCTGATTGCATTCTTAAGAGACTGTCAGAAACGTGCGATCGAGTCTGGAACTGCAAAACTGGTAAATATCTCACTGGATGTATTTCACATCGATCCTTTGGCTGTGCTAGAGGCTGTCTACGAACCGAGTAATCAACATTTCTTTGTGGAAAACCCGGGGCGGGATGAATCGATCGCTGCGATTGAGCATGTGCTAAGGAAGCGCGCGACGGGCCCGACTCGTTTCCAAGCGATTCGCGAGTGGGCGACGACACTCCTTGAAGATACCATTTACACGGGGAACACTGAATCGGCCTATTGTGGTATCCACTTCTTTTGCGCCTTCAATTTCTTTGACGAAGGACAGGATGTTGATGGTTTCCCCGCCGCTCAGGCTTTTGTACCCACCTGGCAAGTCTCCAAAAAAGAACAGGAGAGTCTGGCTATCGCAAACTGTATGGTAGATGAGACTACGCCGATTGAACTGATCGCCAAAAAGATTCTTGGCGCCCACCAACGCTTTGGGTCCTTTCCCTACGAAGCGAAATCGGGAAAGGATGTTGTGGATTCGTCCGGTTTGACATTAGAGTCAGAGGCGGGAGGTAATGATGCATTTGAAGAGGCCGTGAGAAAGGCTACCCAGGCGATTGAAGCGCGCGATTTCGAGAAAATAGTACTTGCCCGGGCACTTGATTTCAAAAGTGAAAATACACTGAGTCCTCTTAGTTTTCTTGAGCGATTGAGAAATCGTTTTCAGAGCTGTTACACATTCTCCTATGCTTCGGGAGAGTCGGGCACTTTTATCGGTTCTACGCCTGAGTTACTCATTGCTGTAAAAAACGGTCGCTTACGGGCGGATGCGATTGCGGGTTCACGTGGGCGTGGCCAGTCAGCCAGTGAGGATGCCGCGCTTGGCGCAGAGCTTTTCAACGATGATAAGGATGCCCGGGAGCATCAGTCGGTCGTTCGGTCGATCACCACTCGTTTGGAAAGCTTGGGGTTAAAACCTGAAGTGCCGACTCGTCCGCGGCTCCTTAAACTTCCGAATGTGCAGCACCTGTTCACGCCTATTGAGGCGTCTTTACCCAAGGATCTCCATATCCTGGATGTGATTCAAGTATTGCACCCTACGCCTGCTGTGGGTGGGGCTCCACGGGAAGCTGCCTGCGGAGAAATTAGTAAATACGAGTCATTTGTCCGCGGGCCTTATGCTGGTCCGATCGGATGGTTTGATGCCCATGGTGATGGAGAGTTTGTCGTTGGGATTCGGTCGGGGATCCTCCGGGAGAATACCTTGCGTTTGTTTTCGGGTGCCGGAATCGTCAGAGGGTCTGTTCCTGAGAAAGAAAAAGAGGAAACGGATTTGAAGTTCAATGCGATCCGCGAGATTATAGATTGAGATTTATGGATCGTATCAATTATGCAAATACGAATTCTCTCTGGTCTTCGGTGCTGGTAGAGACCTTGTATCGCTGTGGTTTGAAATACGCAGTGATCTCTCCAGGATCTCGTTCGACTCCTTTAACCTTGGCGTTCGCTAGTCATGTTGGAATCTCTGCGATTCCGATTTTGGATGAGCGTTCAGCTGGCTTTTTCGCGTTGGGGTTAGTCAAGCAGACTCACCAGCCTGTCGTATTAGTTTGTACTTCGGGTACTGCGGCTGCTAATTATTTCCCAGCGATTATTGAAGCGTCAGAGGCGCGAGTTCCATTGCTGGTACTCACTGCTGATCGGCCTCCTGAGCTGCGGGATTGTGGAGCTGGTCAGACGATTAATCAAATCCGGCTCTACGGTGACTACCCGGTTTATCAAGCTGAGATGGCGATCCCCGTGGCTTCGCTTGCAGCCTTGGAATCCATGCGGGCGAATATCGTTCATGCATGTGAAGGAGCCCGTTTGGGTCCCGTTCACTTGAACTGTCCGTTCCGGGACCCGCTTCCTCCAATTGACGACGGTAGCACGGTCGGGGTGCCGAAACTGGAGGACTCATTTTTTGGTAAGCTACCACTCGCACAGCGCGGTTCCCAGCTTCCTGATTCTAAAATCAGACTGACGACCAACCGGGGTCTTATAATTTGTGGAACAGAAGCACCGGAAAACCCTGCTGAGTACTGTGAGCAGGTGGCGCGATTGAGTGACCTTTCAGGTTGGCCCGTGTTGGCCGATGGACTTTCGCCGGTTAGAAACTTTGCTCGGCTGCAGTCTCGTTTAATAACAACCTATGATTTGTTACTTCGAATAAGGTCGTTTCGCGAAACGATGGAACCGGAGTCCGTGATTGCGCTGGGACCGCTGCCAACGAGCAAAGAACTTCGTGCATGGTTAACGGACACCGAGTGCGAACTCTATCATGTGAACCGGACGGGTAAGCACCTCGATCCGACGGGATCAGTGGTAGCAGTGCTCGACGTAGACGTGGAAGATGTTCCTGACTGTTTCGAGTTTTCGCCTACAGAATCGACGGCTTATGCCCAAGATTGGATGGTGGCTGAGGCGGGTGCTCGTGGGGCGTTGGATGAGTCGTTCAACGATTCGTCTGCAAGCGAATTTGAAGGTCAGGTCGCATGGGCATTGGCGCGTTGGTTACCGGAAAAGACGCCGGTGTTTGTGGCGAACAGTATGCCGGTGAGGGATATTGAGTATTTCTTGCCGCCGAACGATAGCAAGTTACAGGTCGTCGTATCGCGGGGTGCTAATGGCATAGATGGAACCCTTTCGACCGCATTGGGCCTGGCTCATCAGAACCAAGCGTCGGTACTACTGACCGGAGATTTGGCATTCTTGCATGATTCGAACGGATTACTGATTCGTCCCCAGTTTGAAGGGCATCTGACAGTGATTCTGATCAATAACCGAGGCGGCGGGATATTTAACCATCTGCCTATCGCGGAATTTGAGCCACCATTCGAAGCGTTTTTTGCGACTCCACAGCAAGTTGATTTTAAACCGTTGGTTGAAAGTATGGGCGCATCCTATACAAAGGCAGCATCTTTAAAGGAGCTTCCTGTACTTTTGAGTAATCTTTCTGTTCCGGGTATTCGTGTGATTGAAGTTGAAACCAATCGGAATCAGGATTCTGAATACCGTAAATCCCTTTTTAGAACCATTAGCAACTATCTT
>CALGUT010000254.1 GCA_937920335.1 uncultured Opitutales bacterium | reverse complement strand
CTAACGATAATAATGGGCCTCTAGCCTCTTGCACTTGTTAGTTGAATCTGCGATATCATAAGATAGGATATATCGGTGTTAATGATGTGCTTAGTCAGTCGGAAGTGGAAGCGCTTCGACGTGTGACAGATGAGTATGTTGAGAAATCGCGACTAGTTTCCGAGAGTGACGATGTATTTGACCTTGAGCCTACGCATTCCGCAAGAGAGCCAAAATTGCGTCGTCTCAAGGAACCGATCCATGTCCACGAACTCTACCGGAATACGCTTTGCCACAAGAAAATCCTGGCTATCGTATCACAGTTGATCGGGTCTTCTATTTGGACGAATGGCAATAAGCTTAATATGAAATCGGGTGGGGGAGGGAGTCCTGTTCAGTGGCACCAGGATTGGGCCTGGTATCCATTTACCAATGACGATATGCTTGCAGTGGGTGTTTGTATCGATGGCATGACCGAAGAGAATGGTTGTTTGCTCGGTATTCCTGGTACACATAAAGGTCCGATTTTAGATCATCACCTCGATGGTCGTTTTGCAGGTGCAGTAACGGACGAAGCGTTTGACGATTCAGTGGCCGAAAAAATCGAGGTGAAAGCGGGGGCGATCTCCATACATCATGTTCGTGTCCTACACGGATCGTTGCCGAATCTTTCGCCGAACCCTCGGCGGCTTCTTTTATTTCAATATTGTGCGAGTGATGCCTGGCCATTGATGGGCGTCGATTGGGATGAGTATGTGAGCAGCCATGTGTGTGGTACGCCTACTAACCAACCACGGTTGAGCGATGTTCCTGTCCGTATTCCACTGCCACATCCGGTTAAAGCCGGTTCCATTTATGAAACGCAGTCTGTCTCGAGTTCATCGACCTTCAAGGACGCTGCGACTTAGTAAACGGATTCTTGTATGACTATGAAGTTCCTTTATCCAGATGGATGTGCGCTTTCAATAATGGAAGAAACGAATGCCGAGTCCTGAACTAAAAGCACTATTGGAGCTGCGGTGGGCGAATCGATACCGTCCTGAGCTATCCATTGAAGAACTTCGTGGCACAGGTGATGATCCTGGCAGCGAACCTCGGATAGGGACTCAGGTCGAATCCTGTGATGCCAATGGTGTCTATGGAGAGTGGGTTGAACTAGGAACGCCAACGACTGGCACAGTATTTATGTTCCTGCATGGAGGCGGCTACTATCGAAGCTCTGCGAAAGCGAGCCGGAGGATTGCATCCGCATTGAGTCAAGCCTGTGGGTGTCGGTGCTTTACAGTTGATTACCGCCTGGCACCTGAGCATCCGTTTCCTGCGGCTCTTGAGGACGCTTTATCTGCTTATCACTGGTTGAAAGAGCAAGAGGGTTCAGCTCGGAAGATAATCGTGGGTGGTAGTTCGGCGGGTGGTGGACTAACTGCAGCCTTGCTGGCCAAGCTAAAATCTTTGGGAGAATGTCAACCGGCTGCAGCCATCTTGTTATCACCGTGGACGGACCTCACTCAAAGTGCCAAGACTTTTGAAACCAATGCGGAATTAGATCCGACTATTTCGAAGGCCTATTTGGATCGTTTTGCGAAAGCGTATCTTAGTGGAGAAGATCCACGGCATCCGTTCGCTTCTCCCTATTATTCAGCTCTTGGCGGATTTCCGCCACTGTTGATTCAAGGAGGCAAATCGGAAACGATGTTTGGCGATGCCGTGGCCTTTGCTCACAAGGCTCGTGATGCCGGTGTCGAAGTCGTTTTTGAGGCTTACGATGATGTCCCTCATGGATGGCAAAATAGTGATCATGTGGTTTTGGGTATACCTGAGACGTTGGAAGCAATAGATCGGATAAGTAAGTTCTTTAGGATTCACTGTATTTAATCGGGATCGACCTGATTCTTGAACATAATGGGCCAAGAGGTATTGTGGCAGAGCCCATTATTGGTTCTTCAAAGCGTATTTGAGAAACCTTAAACCTGCTAGATAATGGAAATTGCGCACATCGCTACTTTTGATACCTCACTTCCGGATGACGTGACCGAGAAGGCTGATGAAACTATTACCCCAGGTGGTTCGACTCTTGGTGAGAGTATCGCGGCCGAGTTGAGAGATCGCGGATTGAGCATCTCCATTGTTCAACAGCGGGGTGATACCGGCTGGGGCTTCTTTGGATCTTCCAATGGCGTGTCGTTCTGGTGTCTGTTGGGATATGAAGATCCATGGGTATTGATCGTTGTGGATCGTAGATGGTTGCTGAAGCGATTGTTTGGGGGCACTCAACCGTTCCTCGCAGTTTTAAGGCAATTCGATGAAGCTATGAGTTCATTGGAGCATATCACTGAGCTTCATTGGATAACCCCGTCGGAATACGAGTACTCGAGAGCCGACTAACCTATTAAAATGCAGAAAATACTCCTAACCGGCGCGTCTGGTAGAATCGGTAAGTTGTAGCCTGAGCAACTACTGTTATCCGTAGTTCCGTGTCTTTTCAGTCAACTGTTTACCTCTTTTCTTGTTGTTTGGGGGGTTGCCATTGGGCTTTCTCTTCTTAATATCATTATCGCAGGCGTTCGTTCAAGTACCCTAACTGTTTGAAACCCTAAGCTATCCTAATGAAAAACGTATATTTTAATTTCTCTAAGTCCCTGTCCCGCCGCACCTTCCTGAAGGGAGCTGGAGCTGCGATGGCGTTACCGTGGCTGGAAGCTATGACTCCAGCATTTGCGTCTTCAGTGGCCAGTCAGCCGCCTAGACGATTCGTCGCTGTTACTTTAGCGCTTGGTTTACACGGCCCGAATTTAAATCCGGTTGAGACAGGACGTAACTACACGCCGTCACTTTATTTGTCCGAAGTGAATGATCTGCTTGGCGACATGACAGTCGTTTCTGGTTCATCTCATCCGGGAGTCAGTGGAGGTCACCAGGCCGAGGGAAGTATTTTGACTGCCGCACCGTATTCCCGCAACGGAACGTTTAAAAACTCTATTTCAATCGATCAATACCTCGCGAAGCATCAGGGACATCACACGCGGTTCCCATCGTTGGTTTTGGATATCAACGGCAGCACCAGTGCGTCTTACACGGAATCCGGTAGCATGATTCCGGCAGAAGAATCGCCTTCTAAGGTATTCAATCAACTGTTTATACCTGATACTCTGGAGGAGCAGGAACGGCAGGTTGAGCGTCTGAAGCAGGGACGCAGTATTATGGACGTTGTGGCCTCAGATGCCAAACGGGTTGAGAAAAAGCTCAGCAAGGGAGACCGTGAAAAGATCGATCAATATTTTACCTCGGTCCGCAATTTTGAAAAACGTTTGGGAGCGGCTCAGGAATGGGCGCTTAAAGATAAGCCGAAGGTAAATGCAGAGGTCCCGGTCGATATTGATAACAGCGATGCAATCATCGACCGTAAGAAATTGATGCTCGATGTTATGTTCCTGGCGCTTCAGACGGACTCAACCCGATTCATCACCGTTCACCTTAACGGAGAGGGCGGTGCAGTCCCGATCGACGGAGTTGATGAAGGCTATCATAGTTTGAGCCATCATGGTCTTGATGAGGAAAAATTGGACCAGCTAACCCTCGTAGAGACCGCGCTTATGAGAAAATGGGGCGATTTCCTGAGGCAGCTAAAAGGGGCTGAAGAGTCAACTGGCACTATGCTGGATACGACAAGTGTATTGATGACTTCGAATCTGGGTAATGGGAGCTCGCACGACAATCGGAATATGCCGGTCGTCCTGGCTGGTGGTGGTTTTAAACATGGTCAACACATTGCATTTGACAAAACCAACAACTACCCGCTTCCAAATCTATACCTAAGTATTTTGCATCGCCATGGATTGGCAGCGGATCGTTTTGCTACTAGCACAGGAGAGATGACAGGCCTCGAGATGGTCTAGGTCTGTGACTTCATTATAGTAATTCTTCTATCGAAATCTATTGGTGATGTTGCGTCTCGTTCTATTTCTGTTTGCTACCTGGTTAACCGTTCCTGTTTTCGGAAAGTTATCCGATTACGAAAAGTTGCCTGAAACCGTAAAGGGGTTTCTCGATCTTAATTGTTATGAGTGTCATAACCCGGTTGATAAAAAGGGAGCTTTGGACCTTGAATCGATGGCTTTTGATCCAACGGATAAGTCGAACATGAAGCTGTGGGCGTTTGTTCATGACCGTATTCGAGATGGAGAGATGCCGCCCAAAGAAGATTCCTTGGTGGAGCCTGAAGAACGGGCGAGCTTTATCGCTGATTTTGAACCGATATTGCACGGAATATCAGTCGAATATGTGGCCGAAGCGGGTAGGGTGAAGTCTCGTCGTTTAAATCGTATCGAGTATCAGAATACAATTCACGATGTGCTCGGAGTGGAGATTCCGCTGCTTGAGTTAATTCCGGAAGACCAGGCCGAAGGAGGCTTCACGAATATCGCCGAGGCACAGCAAGTGTCTTACCACTTGCTCCAAAAGTATCTCGAGGTGGTTGATGTGATGTTGGATGAATCGTTTGGAAGAGCTGTTAGTCCTCCGCCGGTAGCAACGAAACCCCTACCCAAAAATTTGAGACTTACGGAGATTGATCCATTTGCCACATCGAAGCTTCCTACGATTTTTTTCTACGAGGGTTACAAGACGTTTCTAACGAGTGAGAACACCACGTATCGGTATGAAAATGGTGAGTTCATTGATACAGGTGCTACCTTGGACTTACAGGGAACCCTCGCGAAGAATGAAGAGATCTCTGAGATCCTTCGCACGAAACCCTATAAGTGGAACTATCACCCGAAGGAATTAGGAGTTGGAGCTGAGCGGATCAATAACGAACGTCAGGGCATCTATTTCGACAATGAGTTATATAGTTTCCCAACAACGCATGGGTTTCATGGGCGCATGGCTGGTACCGAAGTTCCTGAAACGGGATGGTATCGAATTAAGGTTTCCGCTAGAGCTCATAATCCACCTGAAGGCCGCAGTGTCTGGGGCCGCATGTATACGGGGATTCTTCGGGCGAAGGCTCCAGCCGTTTATTGGGTCGGAAAGTTTGAAGCGACCGCCGAGCCGCAGGAGTTTGTTTTTGATGCCTGGATTCAGAAGACCCATATTATTGGAGTTCAACCGATCGATAAGACGCTCGATTGGGTGTCTTCAAAAGTGATCACGGACCTTTCTGTTATCACCGATGGCACCGCAGGGATAGCCATCCAGAGCCTTGAGGTGGAACGTATTTACCCAGGCCTTGAAACGCCTGAGCTTCGGAAGCGCCTGTTTGGAGAGCTCCCGCTTGAAGCTGGCGAATTGGTCAGTAAACGACCCGATTCAGATCTCCAGCAACTACTGAATCGCTTTGCGGAGCGCGCATTTCGTCGGCCAGTTTCCGAATCTGAGCTGAAACCCTATTTTGCTTTCGCGAAAGAAGAACTTGTCAGCTCTGGATCGCTCTTAGCCAGCGTCAAAGCCGGCTATCGTGCGATTCTTTCGTCTCATCGTTTTCTCTATTTTACTGAAGAGGTGGGGAAGTTGGATGAATATAGTATCGCCTCCCGCTTGAGTTACTTTTTGTGGAGTAGTCCGCCTGACGCGGCGCTATTAGCAGATGCCAAGAAGAAACGCTTATCGAAGCCCCGTTATCTGAAGGCTCAGGTTGAGCGTATGCTCGATGATCCCAAGGCGGAGTCGTTCGTAAAGAACTTTGCCGATAGTTGGCTCAACCTGCGCGACATTACATTCACGACGCCCGACGACAAGCTCTACCCTGAGTTTGATAACATCCTCTTGGATTCTATGCTCGATGAGACCTACGGTTATCTTGAGTACATGCTTAAGGAAAACTTAAGCGTGAAGAACATTATCGATTCTGATTTTACGATACTTAATGAGAGGCTTGCCTTGCATTATGGTATAGATCGCTTCGAAGGAACGGGACTCCAGAAAGTCACACTGACGCCAGAAGACAGGCGAGGTGGTATCATGACTCATGCCAGTGTATTGAAGGTAACTGCCAATGGAACCACGACCTCTCCTATCATTCGTGGGGTGTGGTTACTGGAGCGCATTATGGGCAAGCACATACCGCCGCCACCTGATCAAGTGCCGGCGGTCGAGCCGGACATAAGGGGAGCCGTTTCGATTCGCGATCAGTTGGATAAGCATCGCTCCATCGAATCTTGTATGGCCTGTCACCGTATGATTGACCCTCCGGGATTTGCCTTGGAGAGCTATGACGTTATTGGCGGCTGGAGAGATAATTATCGCGCTATTGGCGAGGGTAAGAATTGGATGGTTGGTCCTGTCGTTGACCCCAGTTACCAGATGGCAGATGGGAGGCCCTTTAAGGATATTGATGGCTTTAAAGATATTACTCTATCTGACAGCGACCAGATCGCGCGGAACCTGCTGAATCAGATTATCACCTATGCAACAGGTGCTGGTATTGAGTTTGCGGACCGTCGCGAGATTGACCAGATCGTCGAAGATTTGGCGCACGAGGATCACGGCTTCCGCTCGCTTATTCACGCCGTGGTGCAGAGTTCAATCTTCTTGTCGAAGTAGAGAAGAGCTTCATTATTACTGGTCAAGTTTATCGCTCGATGGATTTAACGAGTCTTGGGTAGAGCGCACCCAATGTGCATGCGCGTGCTAGAATGAAACAGATAAACGCCAGCCAGAGTCCTGTGTTTTCCCAGTTGTCGGTAAGCAGCCAACCGGCTCCAATGTAGATGCCAAGGGATGCCAGCGCAGCGTTTCGCATATCTCGTGTCCGAGTAACGCCGATGTAGATACCGTCTAGTTGAAAAGCCATGAATGATACGAGTATGTAGGCGGCTGCAAACGGCAGGGCCTGGGTTGTTGCGAGACGGATTGTATCGAGGTCGGTTAAAACATGAATGAGAGTCTGGCCAAACGAATAGACTGATGCTGAAAGAGCCAATGCGACAATAGCGGCAAGGATAGTCGTCTTTCGTACCAGAGTATTAAATACGTTTACTCGGCGGGCACCTGCTGCCGCTCCTACTAGGGCTTCACTGGCGTATGCGATGCCATCCAGGAAGAACGCACTGAAGGCTACAAACTGGAGGAGGATGTGATTGGCTGCTAGCGTGACGTCACCGAGCCGGGCGCCTTGTTGGGTGAACCAACCAAACCCAATTAATAGACAGAGGGTCCGGACCATGATGTCCAGTTGGATAAGCATGGTGCGTCCCAATCGTCGCGATCACGGATGTGGTCCCAAGGCCAGAAGGGAGTCTCGCCTGAATGGCGCTTCCGCAGTATGCGCAAAATCAAAATGAATGAAAGTATACCTGCGCTCCATTCCGCTATCATCGTTCCCAGAGCTATGCCGGCGACTCCCATACCCAGGTAGCCGGCAAATAAGACATCCAGTAGGATGTTGATTGAATTTAGCACAATCTGGATTACCAGCAGAGTTCTGGAGTGTCCGAGACCGATCAAAGCGCCGAGCAGGGCATAGTTAGCCAAGGTAGCTGGAGCGCCCCAGATGCGGAGTTCCATGTAAGTGCCAGCGACACTTTCAACGGCTTGGCTTCCGCTTAGTATCGAAAGCGCAAGTTTGAAAATCGGAACCTGTGCCAGAATCAGCAGCAGTCCGATGGCGCAGCCCATGAGCGCGGCGCGAGCTAACGTGGCCTGCACTTCGATTTCGTCTTCGGATCCGTTGGCCTGCGCTACCAGTCCAGTGGTGCCCATGCGCAAGAATCCGAAGGTCCAATAAACGAAGCTAAAGATAAGTGATCCCAACGCGATGGCTCCCAGCGATACTTCAGTGCCAGTCCTGCCGATCACAGCTGTGTCTGTCAGTCCGAGTAGCGGTGATGCAGAATTAGCCAGAATGATGGGCCATGCCCGGCTGATGATGGCTTTGAAGGAAGTCGGCGGTATACTATTAGAATTAGAAGGCATGGGCATCGGGCTTCTTATTCACTTCATTTCAAGGGTTTGGGATTCCCCGTTTGGCAGAATCTTAAGCAATGGCTGCGTCAATTTCAGATAACACCTGAGGTAAAATCCTGGCGAAGTCTTGTCGTTCTTGATCTGTCCCGACCGTGACGCGGAAGCAGCGGTCGAGTGGTGGCGCTCCTGGTTTGCGAATAAAAACACCTCGCTTGGCCAAAGCGTTAAGAATCAATTGAGCCCGCTGCTGGGTTCCTGCGTCGAACGTTACAAAATTCGTGGCTGAAGGAAGTGTGCTGAGGCCCAACTCTTGAGCGAGCGCTTCGTAGTCATTACGGCCTTGTTGGACGGAGCTTACCACTCCGGCTACAAAATCAAGATCTTTGAGGGAGGCGAGCGCGCCGGCCTGTGCAATCAGGTTCACGTTAAAATGGAGTCTGACTTTGTTGAATGCTGTTATAATTTCAGGGGTAGCGATTGTATATCCGATACGAGCTCCAGCCATGCCATGCGCTTTTGAAAACGTGCGCATGATCATGATGCGTGGGTCGAGATCACCCATCGGGAAAGCAGTGCCTTCAGGTGCGAATTCGATATAGGCCTCGTCAAGGATACAGGCACAAGAATCGGGTAGTCCATTGACGAATGCATTTAGGTCCGATGCACGAAACCAGGTGCCAGCGGGGTTGTCAGGATTAGCCAAATATACGAGTGAAGCGGCTTGTTTGATTGCTGCGTCAGCAAGTGCATTCAGGTCATTGAATCCGTTGGGGAGGTACGGCACGGTATGGTTGGTTCCTCCGAATCCGTTTACATGGAAATGCAGGGTAGGGTAGGATCCCAGTGATGAGACAGCGATCCTTTCGGGTCCGATAAAGGTTCTTACGGCGAGTCCAAGCAGGTCATCGATACCGGCCCCAACACTTATCTGATTGGTATCCACTTTGTGATGAGTTGCCAAGGCTTCGCGCAAATCATTACTTTCCGGATCGTTGTAATGAGATATGGTGTTAACCGCCTGGTCCATTGCGTACTTGGCTCTTGGAGAAATTCCAAATGCGCTTTCATTAGCCCCCACTCTTACTGTAAATGGGATACCTGTTCGGCGTTCAATAGACTCAGGTGCGACAAATGGAATCGTTGCGGGCAGAGACTCAATAAGCGAAGTGATCGATGGCTTCATTGTGCCAAAAAATTAGACAGGCGTGAAACTTGAGCAATGGAAATGTTTATCCAAGGAAAAGCGATTCGCGAATGCATCTTGCCGATGATCCCAATTGACTTTGAATTCTGACTGGAGGAATAGGTAACGAAGATGAAAGAATCCAATCTAGTAATACTCGCTGAAAGAATAGCGACCGCAGCTCATGCGGGACAGTTTAGGCGGGGCGGAAAAACTCCTTATATCGAACACCCAAAATCAGTGGTCAGTCGAGTTGGCTCTGACCCCGACGCTCAAATCGTCGCTTGGCTGCATGACGTTGTGGAAGACACAGGTGTGGACTTGGACGAGCTGAGGGAAAAGGGGATACCCGCTCGGTGTCTTGAAGCCATCCGACTAGTGACGAAGGTGGAGGGTATTGGTTATGAACCTTACCTCGATAAAATCGCAGAATCTCCACTTGCGACAAAGGTTAAGATCGCAGATATGATCTCCAATTTAGCGGATAATCCTTCCAGGAAACAATTGAAGAAGTATGCCCGGGGCTTGGTGATTTTGACGCGTGATCTATAAGAAGTCTCTGATGCTCTGTGGGATTATTTCGGGATTGTCGGGGTAAACGAATCGGCTCATTAGTGGATACATGAAAATTATCTTACCCCTGTTATTCGCTTCACTCAGTGTAACCATATTATCGGCGCAGGATTCATTAAACTTCGCTACGATTGGCGAGGTGAAACGGATGGATCCTCGTATCGATAAGCTCATTCCCAAAGATGCAAAAATCGAAGTGCTGACCTCAGGTTTTACGTGGTCGGAAGGACCTGCCTGGGACAAGGAGAACGAGGTGCTACTGTTTTCGGATGTGCATGAGAACCAGATCATTCGCTGGAAGGAGGGTGAGGGGAAGAGTATATTTATGGAGCCATCTGGCTACACCGGCGTGGTTCCACATCCACGAGGAAAGGGGAGCAATGGGTTGATGTTTGATAACGACGGACAGCTTCTGTTGTGCGAGCACGGCGATCGCCGGGTATCGATACTGCTGAAAGATGGAGGGAAGCGAACTTTGGTTGATAATTATCGGGGAAAACGTTTCAATAGTCCAAATGATCTCTGTGTCGCATCCAATGGAGATATCTATTTTACGGATCCTGCTTACGGGTTGCCAGAAGGGTGGGATGACCCTCGAAGAGAACTCGATTTTAGTGGTGTCTATTTGCTGCGTAAATCGGGAGAGCTCGTTTTGTTGATCAGCGATCTGCGTGCGCCGAATGGCATCTGTCTATCTCCGGATGAGAAAACGCTCTATGTAGCGAATGCGAATTTAGACTGGATCGGTTTTATGTCGTATCCAGTAAATGATGACGGAACGGTCGGGAAAGGGATACGTTTCTACGATGCTACCAAGGATGGGAAAGAGCAAGTGGGAGGACCGGATGGTATGCGAGTGGACACGGACGGAAATCTGTGGGTAACCGGGCCTGGTGGAGTCTATGTGTTTTCGCCAAAGGGTGATGTGCTAGGAAAGATTGAAACCGGTGAGCGAATCGCGAACTGTGCGTTTGGAGGTGATGGGAGCGTGCTCTATATGACGAGCGATATGTATCTGTGTCGTATCCAGACCTCAGTGACTGGGATAGGCTTCTAAGAGAAATCTATTTTCTTTGAACCAAAAGCGCCGATTTCTGTGAGTAGGTTATGTTCCTGTGTTCGCTCTGCGATTATCGGTCTTATGGCTATACCCAGTCCAAGCAGTATCATCAGATAGGCACCATAGTTATCTCTGGATTCGGTCGGGTCCGGCGCATCCGTCGATTACTGAGTGGTAGTTACGAAGCCACTCTTTAGTCCCTGTATGTGCGATGCCTGTATTTTATGATATAATTTTCCGCCAAATTTTAGAGCATCGTAGTATGAAAAAAGCCTCCCCGTGGTTGGGGAGGCTTTGATGTTTAAACTATTGGAACCTTAGACTTTTTCGGGAACGGTAAATTTTCCCCGGTAGTCGTCTTTGATCATTGAATTAGCCGTTTGAGCGAGCTCACTCTTTCCAGAGAACATCTCTTTGTTGGCGTTGAATTTCAGTTTGCGTCCCATGGTCCATTTCTCGGACTTGAAATCCACGTTCCAGTCACCGAGGTGCTTGTTAAAGCGCTCGTAAGTTTCCTGGAGGGTATCGTCCTTACTTGCAAAGGTTTCTACGCGTTTGGCTGCTACTTCCTGGCCTGCGCGGTAAGAAATATTGCAGAGGTGAGGCAGGACGCTGGATTTGTAACCCGTCTCAATAGGGCATCGTAGCGACGCTGCATCCCGTGATTTCACGGCACGGACGAAGTTAGGGTAATGGTCGAAACCGGCATCACCCTTCCAGGTCTTAATTTTCTGGTTGTTCTCGTCGTAGATAGAACCGCCTCCGCGCCCGCCGCGGAATTCTCCGCCTTCACAGGTGACGATGACGCCAATACGGTGCCCCTTGTAGCTGGAAGCTGCTGGTGTTTCTGGGTTGATGTAGAGGTCGCGCACTTCAAAAAGCACGGGTATATCACCGAATTTCAAAGAAGCGATCTGCATGTTTGGTGTGACGCCTGCATCGTCCCAGCCGAAGCGACCGCCGAAGCTGACGACTTCACTGGGGTGGCCAGGATCACCCAGAACCCATCGAATGAGGTCAAACTCATGGGGGCCTTGGTTTCCGATGTCACCGTTACCGGTGTTCCAACTCCAATGCCAGTCGTAGTGCAATTTTTCGCGGTAGATAGGTTCGTCCTTGGCCGGGCCGAGCCATAGGTCATAATCCACGTTTTTACCGGGGATAAGAGGTGTCGAGCGTTTGCCAATGCCTTTTCGGTTCTTATAGCAGAGACCGCGCGCCATCTGGATTTTACCAAAGTTCCCTGCCATGATTTCTGGGAACGCTTCTAAGAGCCCATCATCGGACCGATTCTGTAGTCCGCTCTGGACGATACGGTTGTATTTTTTCTGCGCTTCGATAATACGGCGTCCTTCCCAAATGTTGTGACAAACGGGTTTTTCGCAATAAACGTCTTTGCCCGCCTGACATCCCTGGATCGCCATGAGCGCATGCCAGTGGTTGGGCGTGGTGATGGTGATGGCATCGATATTTGGATCGTCGAGTATACGGCGGTAGTCCTGAACTTGTTGGACTTTTACACCGTGGTCGGCTTCGATCTCAGTAGCGCGTTTTGCCATGACGTCTGTATCAGCGTCGCAAATAGTAACAAGGCGTGCGCCTTCAGTGCGAAAGACATCTTTGATGGCGGATTTTCCTTTTCCGTTGAGGCCGATGACGGCCACTCGAAGATCGTCGCTTGCTGCGTAAGCTCGTGACGAGCCAATGTAGAAGGCTCCTGCGGCTAAGGCAGAGGTTTTGATAAAGGTTCTTCTTTTCATAGGGTATGTGATTTGAGTTAAATTAGGGCAGTGGTTTCTTTTGATGGGCTTTTTCCTGATCAGCAACAGGGCTGTGTCCCACAGGCTTCAAAGTATATAGAACGTGTAGTGTGGTCAAATAACACAGAAAGTTAAAGCGAAAATCCAACACGAGTTGGAATATTTCAAACTACTAGTGTTTCTTGTCCCGGAATAAACCGGTTTGGCTTGATGGACGACGTTTTCTGTGAACTGTTATCACACCGTATTTGCTGCACTTCCGCTGTCCGAATTTTATCCGAAAATCCACTTATGTAAAAGGGCATCTCCGGCTCGGTTAATAAGAAACCTGTCATGAAGACGAAAAATCTGCTACCCGGTGAGTTAAAGGCCATCGGTTTGGCCACTTTAAAGGTCGATTTAGACGAGGAATCGGGGCCTTTGAACGTCTCTGTCAATGAACTTAAGGCTGCTTTGAAAGCAGCCTACCAAGCCGGAGCGAACTATCAGGTTCCTAAGACGATGGTCCAGAATCCGCAGTTCGAATCGTCCGAGTTATTCTGGAGGTTGATGGAGTCGCTTCCAGATCATGTCTACTTCAAGGATCTTCAAAGTCGGTTTGTGTGTATAAATCGGGCCTTAGCTGAGTTCTTCAGTCTCAAAAGTCCAGAGGAAGCTGTCGGGCGCACGGACTTTGACATGTTTCAAGATCAGTATGCTCAGGCAAAGTATGACGCCGAGCAGCAGATCATAAAGACCGGTGAAGGATGGAGTTTTCGTGAAGAGCGTGACATTCAGAGCGATGGCAGTGAGAAATGGGTTGTTACGACGAAGCTCCCTCTGAGAGATACCGCGGGGAATATCATCGGGACCTTTGGTTTGTCCAGAGACATAACGGAAAGTAAGTATGTCGAGCTCGAGTTGGATCGCCAACGGTTATTGATGCAAACGATCGTGCGCATACTGCCATGTCGCGTATTTGTGCGTGACTGCGATCATCGGTATCTGATGGTAAATGAAGAGTATCGCCAAGGAATTGGAGTTGATAGCGATGAGGAATTGATTGGTAAAAGGATGTCTGAGGTTAGGCCTGGTGCGAGAGCAGAGGCATTGGAAGCTACGGACCAAAAGATCATTGATACTGGATTACCCATTCATAATCAAATCGACTATAACCGATCATTGATGGCGGATGAGCGATGGATCCTGACGTCGAAAGTACCGCTTCTCGATGCGGAAAACAAAGTCGAAGGAGTAGTCGGAATGACGCTCGATATCACTGAGCAAAAAGAAGCGGAGGAGGAGGCACGACGAGCGAATGCTCAGTTACAGGAGCAGAATGAGCAGCTGGAATCGGAATTGCAGGTAGCCCGTCAATTGCAAGAAGCGCTTATGTCCACTGGTTTTGATGACGAGCCTAAGTATTCAGCGTCTGGAATGAATTGGTCGATGGAGGCGAGTTATTTGTATTCACCAAGCCATCACTTGGCTGGAGATTTTTTCTACCTTATTCCTATTTCAGAGGACAAAATAGGCATCCTGGTGTGTGATGTATTGGGGCATGGTGTTCGCGCTTCTTTGGTTACCATGCTCATTCGAGGACTGCTTTTGGAAATTCCTACTTCGTTAGCAGAGCCAGCGAAGGTTTTGATGCACTTGAACGAAAAGATAATACCGTTGGCTGAAGGTAAAGATTTCCCTCGTTTTGTGACGGCGGTATACACGGTGTTTAATCTCGAAACGGGTGAGATCACGGTTGCGAATGCAGGTCATCCGGAACCGCTGTGGTATGTTAGAGATGAGGATGGGAACCACTTTGAAGGTTGTCCGGTTCGCAATATGGGCCCGGCCCTTGGATTATTTCTAGATGAGGTATATGAAAGCACCAAGCACAAGCTCGATCAGATGACAGAATTACTGTTTTTTACCGATGGATTAATCGAGCAAAAGCAGTGCAACGGAGAAGACTGGGGTGTTGAAAATCTGGTAAAGACGGTTGAAAGAGTTAAGGATCTGCCGCTTAGTGAGCAACTGAAGTCAGTGACAGCAGATCTCCATAAAGCCTGTGAGTCTGACCATTTTGACGACGATGTATGCATGGTTGCTGTCAGGATAACGCCTGAATCAGAGCCATCAGTTAACCGTAACGAGTCTACCAATAGCAGTGATTGCTGAGGTGTAGCCTTCCAGAGACTCAAAGTCCCTATACGTCCAAACTATCTCTTTATCCTTTGTGTTCTCAACGAGAGGGGATAACCGTATGTTCTGCAGAAGTTGCCGATAATCAGATTTCCGTTGGGAAGTTTCTGAAAGGTATGTCGGTCGAGAATCCCTTCGTAAATGCATTCTATTTGTCCCTGGTTTTCGAAGATTACCCGTTTGGACTCCCTTATGTTTGTGGCGCGGTGAGCTGAAATCATCAGTGTTTCCTTTAAACGTGCAGAATATGAGTGAATGTCTTTGTTCTAATTGGATATCAGGGGCAGAAGCTGTCTTGCCTTTTTTTCGAGGCCCTTAATCCTTTGCCACTCACAAATTTTTGCATGAGTGGATTAGAGACATTTTCGAAGTTAGAAGTTGGAATGCCCGTATTTGTCGGTGGTGATAAATGGGTTCGAGTGGAAGAATCATTGGCCAAGGCCTTTAAACCTG
>CALGUT010000253.1 GCA_937920335.1 uncultured Opitutales bacterium | reverse complement strand
AAACTCCTCGCGGAATTCTGGTCTTAGTTCGTTGAGGAAGACGACGGCAGAGTAGCGAGGGCGATTTCCGACCAAAAGTCGATTATCCCGATCGTAGATGTTTCCGCGCGGTCCGGGAATTATGATACGTCTTAACGTCTGTCGTTCGCCTTTTTCTGAGTATTCTGAATATTTGATTAGCTGACGGTAGGCGAGTCCTCCAGAGAGAACGACCAGCATAGCGAACAATAGGTAGGCCACTACTCGCAGCCGGATATTGTAATTTCTAAATATCTCGAGGAAGTTCATTTTGAAGCTCTCAGAGTGGCCTCCGTATCAATATTGAATATCAACAATATACTTTTGTGATAGGAGATAAGCCACCCAGAAACGATGAATAAGATAATTTGGGACACGAGTAAGTGGGTAAGGTTCAAGAAAACGAACTGAGAGTTAACTTCGAACCGTAAGCCTGCGAGTACCGTGTAGTACAGAAAAAGAAGAAGGTTTATTAAGAGCACGACCGGCTTTATAATTTCCCGACGGTCGTGGTTGATTCTATTTCTGAGATAAAAGACGATGGTGAATACAACCAGGTTTGGAATCAGACTGGTACCGATGCTCCATGACTCTCCTGAGTCATAGAAAATTGAAAACAAGAAAACCAATCCGATCCCTTGACCGATGGGTAAATACAAAGCCGGAAAAGCTAAGAACAATCCATTTATGAACAGAAAAAGAGAAAGACTCGCGAGTGACTGATTTAGCTGACTCAAGAGTATTAATCCAATCGCTTGGAGAATAAAGAGAATGAGCCACTGGAATGAATCAGGATTCTTATCCATCTGTGTCCAATTTAACGAGTATTGCTACCTCTCTGAGTTCATTGAGATCGTCAGACAACATAACTTCGCCACTCTGAAACAAGCCGTCACTAGAGGCCTCCAGATTCTTTACCCAGCCAATGGTTAATCCGGCTGGAAATACACCACCTAATCCAGACGTTACCAACCGTCTGGGAAAATCTCTATTGATCTGAATGTCGGTTGGAACATTTTGTACGGATCCTTTCGGGCCTGTAAATGGCCCGGAAATCGTTCCTTGATATAGTACCGGCCTTTTGTCGCCTTCGAATACGGCGGCCAGTCGAATATTGGGAGAGGTTATGAGATCGATTACGGTCGTTGTCAGATGAACTTCTTTCACCTTACCCACGACTCCTCCAGAGAAGACAACAGGTGCTCCTTCAGGGATTCCGAAGTTACTACCCTTCATGACTGTGAGTTCTTGCCACCAACCGTTTGTATCTCGTCTAGCAATTCTAGCGATTTCAGCCTGATGAGAGGGAAGCGAGGGTAGGTTGAAAAGGTCTTCGAATCGATCGACTTGGGCAGAAAGTGTTTCGAGTTCTTGTATCTGGTATTGAAGGGTCGCATTCAGGCGTGCCAGATCGCGGCCTTCTTCGATAAGCGTTTTTTTGGATTCGATCCGACCCGTCCAGAATTTTTGGCCGTTTCTAGCAAACGAACTTCCGATCCAAGCAGGTGCTTGAAATTCGTAAAAGAACTTTTCAGTGGCTGCCTTAAAAAAGGGTGGGATTAAAAGCCAAATAAGCAGCACCAAGCCCAGGAGAATGAGCGGTCTGAGTTTTTGGCTACGCTCTTTGTGCAAGGGATAGAACGGATGACGATTTTAATGCGATCAACGTGGGCTGGAAACTTCACCCAGTAGCGTTCCTAAATCTTCCAAAACCGCACCTGTTCCGTAAGCAACGGCACTCAGAGGGTCGTCAGCTATAATTACGGGAAGGCCTGTCGCGTCGCTAAGGAGGTGATCGAGGTTCTTAAGCATGGCACCGCCACCTGCGAGGACAAAGCCTCTATCGACCAAATCGGCTGATAGTTCGGGCGGACATCGTTCCAAAGCGTTTCTAACAAGATCTACGATGGCATTGACGGTATCTGTTAATGCTTCTCGAATTTCCTGAGAGCTGATGTGCAAAGTTTTTGGAAGTCCTGCCACGGAATCGCGGCCCTTTACTTCTAATGAAAGTTCCTCATCCAACGGTGCAGCTGATCCTACTTTTACTTTGATCTCCTCTGCTGTACGTTCACCTATCAGGAGGTTATACGCACGTTTCATGTAGTTAATGATCGCGGCATCAAGCTCGTCGCCACCAACTCGAATACTCTTTGAGTACACGATACCAGCCAATGAAATGATGGCTACTTCGGTGGTGCCACCGCCGATATCGACAATCATGTTTGCGGCTGGCTCATCGATGGGTAGTCCGACTCCGATTGCGGCTGCCATGGGTTCTTCGAGAAGTAATACGTCACGGGCACCGGCATGAATTGCAGATTCTCTTACGGCTCTTCTTTCAACCTCTGTGATTCCTGAAGGAACAGCAACTACCACGCGGGGTGGTACGACGCTCATATTGCTATGTACTTTTTTAATAAAGTAACGTAGCATGGCTTCGGTAATCTCAAAATCGGCAATTACACCGTCTCGCATGGGACGCAAGGCTGTGATATTGCCCGGTGTCCGGCCCAGCATCTTCTTCGCATCTAAACCTACGGCGTGAACCTTGCGTGTGCCTGTATGGATAGCTACGACGCTCGGCTCCCTTAGGACGATTCCTTTGTCCTTGGCAAATACCAGCGTGTTTGCCGTGCCAAGATCAATTCCGATATCACTAGAAAGAAATCCGAAAAAACGTCCTATCATTGAGTGTTTATGTTGTTAGGATTTTGAGAAGAGATAAGATAGATATAGCCGAAGCGAAGCACTAGGGTTTCTCTGTTTCGGCAGCAGTTGGCTCGGTTTCAGCCGGCTTGGAAATTTTTGGCCGTGGTGCAGGTTCAGGATCTTCTTCCATTGCTGTTCTAAGATCGTCTTCTACGTCCTTGGTTGCCTTTTTAAATTCCTTCATGGCTTTTCCCATGCCGCGGGCTAGCTCTGGGAGCTTTTTTGCACCGAACAGGAGGAGTACCAGGAATACGATTATGAAAATTTCCGGAGCTCCGAGGGATTGTAAGAAAGCGATTGGTGGGTTGGGTAGTGTCATAATGTTTATTGGATAAAAGCTATTAATGCAAGATGCCTGAAGATTGTGCAAGACAAGAGCTTCGAAGAATGAGTAATGATACGATTTCGTTTATTTGAAAGTAGAAAGCGAATTTTTCAAACTCTTTACTATTCGGATCTGGATCATTTCTTAATCTTGGACGTCATTTTTCTTGAAAACTTCCTGGCCAGCTTTCGGAGCTCCTCTAAGCAGAATCATTCCGACACTTAGGTTTGTTCTTAGTGCAGTCGGTTTTAATAGAGCCGTTATTTGAAGGCGTTCGTTCCTGACGTACAATTCGTTTGGAAGTATTTTCAGGTTGCTGTCTAGTTTTACTACTACGGTTGCCGAATTTAGGTCTACTTGGGCAATGCTACCCACTTTTTCGTAAGGAGATATTTCTATGGCGGGCAGATCAATATTCCGAGCTTGGTGTGTCGATTTACAGCCGACCAAAAGTACACATACCAGCCAGAGTCCGATCCTAAGCTGCGGACCAAAGTTCACCTATTGGCTCATCTGATTTTCGTTTTTGGCGATTCCCAGGTTTGACTCAACGTGATCTCCGTCAAAGAAACCGTAAAGCTGACGGATTCTTGTTGGGTGGCGCATTTTCCTTAGGGCCTTTGCCTCGATCTGCCTAATTCGTTCACGGGTTACATTGAATTGGCGACCGACTTCCTCCAGAGTTCGACTGTATCCATCTACCAAGCCAAAACGTAATGAAAGGACGCGGCGTTCCCGTTCAGTAAGACTGTCGAGTACATCCACGATCTTTTCTCTGAGCAAACTATAGGCGGTCATGTCGTAAGGGTTTTCAGCACCTTTGTCTTCGATAAAATCGCCGAAGTTTGTGTCGTCACTGTCTCCTACGGGGCTTTGCAAGCTGATTGGTTGCTGAGCCATTTTCATAATCGACTGGACCCGTTCGACTGGCAGCTGCATCTCTTCCGCAACTTCCTCAGCAGTAGGTTCATGTCCGAGTTCTTGGTAGAGCTGTTTCTGCACTTGCATAACCTTATTCAAGGTTTCGATCATGTGTACAGGAATCCGAATCGTCCGAGCTTGGTCCGCGATAGAACGAGTAATCGCCTGGCGAATCCACCAAGTCGCATAGGTCGAGAATTTGTATCCCCGTCGGTACTCAAACTTTTCAACCGCCTTCATCAGTCCCATGTTGCCTTCTTGGATGAGATCTAAGAACGAGAGGCCGCGGTTCGTGTATTTCTTTGCAATTGAGATAACCAGTCGAAGATTTGCTTCGACCATTTCGGTCTTGGCGCGGTGGGCTCGACGCATTGCGATACGAACATCCCTAACAAGGTTTACCAGTTCGCTCGCATCGATTCGATTTTCGGATCTGAAAACGGCTAATTCCTCCAGCATCCCGTCTTTACGGTCAGTTGGGATCTTTTTGGTTTTTGATCGTTCGTCCAGGCTCAGTTCATGATCTATTTCATCTATTCGTTTGATCTGTGGGCCTAAATCGTTGAGGAACTCCTCAAAGACTTTCAGTTTAAAACAGAACTTTTTGAAATTGGATGAAAGTTGTCCTTCGTATTTCTTGAAGCGAGTGAAAGCGCGCTTTGCGTTGGGGGGGGTGGCCGCGTTTGAGTGATCATTCCAGGCTTTCTGGCTGCGGGCTTCAAGGTCCTCAACGGTCTCTAGGAGCTTAGGTAGCATCTTGAAATAGTTTTCACGACTCTCTACTTTTTTGTCTAACACGACCCTATCAAACCGTTCTTCGCGGTTGATAAGTTTGTGCGCGAGCGTGATGTGGAATTCACTAGTGATTCCGACAGAGAAAAGGATGCTTTGCGCTTTTAGTTCAGCTCTTTCGATCCGTTTCGAGATCTCGACTTCTTGCTCTCGTGTAAGCAGTGGGACTTGCCCCATTTGCTTGAGATACATTCTAACAGGGTCGTCTAGGATGTCGTATTGAGATGCTTTAACTTCCTCTTCTTCTGACTCCTCAAGCCGGGCCTTGTAGCTTTCAACTTCTTCGGAATCAATAATGTCGATCTCGAGGTTTTCCAGAATCGAAATTACGTTTTCAATTTCATCAGGGCTATCGATGGTTTCAGGTAGCGCTTCATTGATATTCGCGAATGTGAGATATCCTTGCTCTTTCGACTGCCGAATCAGAAGTCGGATTTTCTCGTTGATGTCAGCCTCAGTTGCTTTTTGCTTGTCTGTTTTCTCGGGCTCCGTGCCTTCTTTGGCCTCCTTTGCTTCCCGCGCTGCAGCAGCTTTAAAGACCTCTTCCACTAAAGCCTTTGTCGCTTGCTTTTCGATTTCCTCTTTCTCCTCGGGAGTCGCCTTTTTTAAGGATTTCTTTTTCGGCGCCTTCTTTTTCTTTGGGAGTGGTTTTTCTTTGGGGTTGATACTGGCCTTTTTAGCGACCACTTTTTTCACCGTTTTCGGAGCTTTGACGGCCTTTTTTGCGGTCGTCTTCTTAGCAGTTGTTTTCTTGGCAACTTTCTTAGCTGCTTTTTTCGCGGATGTCTTTTTAGCGGGCATGTTTTTGAATTTAAAAGTCTGTAGGGAGTTGTAAAGCGGGTAGCTTAGTTATTGAACGCTTTAATGCGCTTCTTTGTCTCGCAAGTTGAGTTTGCGATTCGATGGGGAGGCTTTGGGCATTTGCGATTTCAATGTCGAGTGAACGTATTCGTTTGTGGATAAAGCGTTTATAGAGTTTAACAACTGATTCTTCGACTCCCCTTAAAAGGTTTTCATTTTGAATATCCTTCGAGCGAATATCGTAATAATAGTTCCGTTCTTCCTCGGTTTCGACAATCTCTTCCATTTGGCTGATACCAATCCAAGATCCATTCTCTGCTTCAGCCAGAATCCTGTTGAGGATTCTTCCGCTGGCTTGAGAATCATCAATCCATTCATTATCAACGACTTGAAAAAGCTTTGAGCCAAGGTCGGGGAATTCAAAAAGAGCCAAAATTAGGTCTTCTTCAGCGTTTGTCAACTTAGACTTTGGATTGGGAGATATCCCTTGTTTTTCAGGGGTTTCAGCGTCTTCAGAGACATAGCTCCTTCTGGATTTTGTCGCTTGGTAGTTTTTGAAGTCCGTTGAGAGAATATCCTCTCGTATTCCGAGGAGTTTAGAAAGTTCACCCAGGTATTCGACTCGCATCAGTTCTGAGTCCAAATGAGTGAGTAATTCGAAAATTGCATTTGCCGCGCGGTTTTTCTCCCTGGGATCTGCCTCTTTCGGATTTTCTAACAGAGCATGTATCGCGAAGGGGAGTGCGCCAACGGCGTTTTTGATAACTTCTTCTTTAAATGAATCTCCTTGTTCCAAAATCGAATCATCCGGGTCAACGCCGTCTGGCAATGGATAGAATTGTATGTCTAAGCCGGCTTTCCAGGCCAAAGGAAGAGCGCGCAGGGCCGCTTTTCGCCCAGCGCTGTCTCCATCAAGCAAGCAAATTACCTTTTCGTTGAATCGTTTTATAAGGAGGAGCTGACCTTCTGTAATCGAGGTGCCTTGCGGGGCTACGGCTGGTAATCCTACGGTTCGACATCGAATGGCATCCAGTTGTCCTTCGACGAGTACGAACGGCAAGTCATCATTTACTTCTTTCTTAGCCTGGTGGAGGCCAAAGAGGATACTACTTTTATTGAAGAGAGGCGTTTCAGGTGAATTTACGTATTTTGCCTCACGTGAACGATCGTCTTGCGGTGTTATTTCGAGTTGTCGTGCGGTGAATGCGATTACCCGTTGGTTTGCATGTTCACGAATAGGAATCATCAGTCTGCCTCTGAATCTGGGATACAGGGGGCGCTCGGATTCAGGATGTCTTGATGGGAAAAATAATCCGCATTTTTCGAGTGCCTCGTGAGAGAACCCTTTTCGTTTAAGTTCGGCAAAAAATGCTGGGTCGTCAGGGAGGGCTAAGCCAATCTTATGTTCTTTTGCTACTTCTATGGAAAAACGGCGATCGTTTATCCAGTAATCACGAATAAATTTCCCTGTTTCATTCTCTTCCAGAAAAGCTTTGTGAAAGTGCTCGGTCGCCACATCGTGTATGTCGAGTATCTCTTTTCTTAAAGATGGCTTAAATCCGGAAGGCGCTTTGCCGTTTTCGTATTGAATAGGGATGTTGAATCTTGCGGCAATCGATTCAACTGCTTCTTGAAAATTTAGGCGTTCAGTGAGTTGTACGAACTTATATATGTCTCCAGCTTCTCCGCTGGAAAAATCCTTGAATATATTCTTGTCGGGAAGGACGTAGAAAGAGGGCGTCTTTTCGTTGTTGAAAGGGCTTAAGCCTCGATAGTTTGCTCCTACTTTTTTCAATCCTACAACCGGTGAAACCAAATCGTAGATATTCACCTTGTGGCGAATATCCTCAATACACGTTCGAGAAATGATAGGCATAAAATAATGCAGCAGTATGGGGCTTTAAAGTCCCCGGATCTCGTAACGAGCACGATCCGTCTCAGGATGACTAGGCGCCGTTTGAAAAAACAAGTCATAGAGGCTTCGAGCAGCGACTGGATCTCCACCCGGTTCTGCATAGGTCCGGGCAAGTAGTAAAATGAGGTCTGCGTTTTTCGGATAAAGACTCCGGTATTTTCTGATTTCTGCTACGACGTCGGGCTTCGCCTTGGTTTTCTTAATGACATTCAAATACGTTATTAGATATCGGTTACTGGATGGATCTCGCCTCAGTGCCTCGAGCGAAGTCATTTCTGCCTCGCTGAATTCGGATCGCTTATAATAAAGCCTGGCCAATTCGTAAAATGCGACTCCGGATTCGTCCCCCATATTGATGGCATCCCAGTATCTAGCTACAGCGGTTTGAGAGTTAGTTGAAGCTATTTTTCGGGCATTGTTGAGTGCAACTTGAAATCCAGAGGAGGGCGGTGTAGGTGCTGTTACTGGGGGGGGGGCTTCTTCAGCGGGCAACTGGGGGACCACCGGTTTTTCTGAGGTGGCGACTTCATCGATTGCAAGTTGACTGGGTGGAACGACGACTTCTTCTTCAAGGGGAGTGGGAGCAGGAGTAGGTTGGAGAGCCGCTCTCCTCGCGGCTAAAAGGGCTTCAGCTCGTTGGCGTTGTTCGTCGACGAGTCTTTTGCGCCGTTCTTCTTCTTCCTGGATTCTCGATGCTTCTTCTTCTTTGGCGCTTTTAAATTGTTTATAGTCCGCACTGGTTTGGGTGATTTCAGGAGAATTGAGTGCCTCTGGAAAGCGTTTCTCAACCGTTTTCATTAGGCGTTCCACTTCTTCCCACTGCCGCCGTTTATGTTTGATCTGGATTAAACCGATGTGAGCTTGTTTTGCGATTTCATCGTCTTCGGCGACCAGAAGTCGCTCGTAGCCTTCTTCGGCCTGTCTGAGATTGCCGCTTTCATTGGCGAGTAAGGTTGCTTTCAGGTCTAGCTCGGGATTGAATTTTATTTCGCTGCTGTTTGAGTAGGCGTGGATTGCTTTCGAGGCTTGATTGGTCTCTAGGTAAAGGTCTCCAATTTTTTGCCAGGTATTCCAATCATCCCGGTTTTCCAATAGGTAGGCTTCGTAATCTTTGATGGCAGATTCAAGGTCACCTGCGTTTAGCCATGCTTGGGCAGCGTAAAGATAGTAATCGGAGTTCTCTGGGAATCTCTGTGCAAGTTGATTAAAATAAAAGGCCCCTTCGAAGAATTCTTCGGCCTTGATAAAAGCGAAGGCCAGATTCTCCAGAACCTGAGGTTGGTTCGGGTAATCCTGTTCAAGCTGTTCCAAAATACTGATGGCCTTTCGGACTTCGCTATTTTCCAAATTAACGTTTGCTTGCTCAATTTTTTCAGCAAACCTTTCTTCGGGTGAGGAACAACCGATAAGAAATAAGCATCCCACCAGAAGTACTCCTCTTGTACCGACTATAAACACATGAAGTTGACGACCCACTTTTTAAATGTCTTGAGCTGTTTCTTGAGTGTCAAGACCCATAAAGAACGATTGGGATCCCTCTTGGTAATCATTGGATTCGGCAGTTTACCGCTATCAGCGCAGCTGGATCCTATTTGGGAATACTCGTTGGAAAACTTTGAGCTACGTTCCTACCAAACGGCGGTGGATGCTTTGTTCGAGGCGTGGGAAGAAAATTCGGGTGAGGAAATTGAGCCGGGAGAAAAGAGTAGAGTGGGATTGAAGGTCTATTCTGCCTCAGGTCCAGGGCTCTCTACTTCTAAGGATTTGGTGCGTGCTGTAATTGGTGCGCTTGTAGATCGTGGCTATTCTCCGAGCGATATATTCTTAATCGACGTGAATAAATCATGGTTAAGAGCCTGTGGTTTTCTTCCTGCTTTAAGCGAAGGCGGATCGACGTTTTATGGACACGAGGTGAAGACCATAAATTCTGGAGAATTATTTAACGAGATATGGTATTATGATAGTCCGGTTCCACCTAGAGAGCACTACCTGCCGGGTATAACGCCGATGGTTCAAGAATTCGTGGAAGACGAGCCCGACGGCCAATCAAAGCTGCCTGAAGATCGTAAGAGTTTTATTCCCGCCACCTTGGTCGAAGACGTTGATTTTTGGATTAATCTTCCAGCGATAAGTGACCATGAAGTGTTAGAGCTGAACGGTGCGTTGGTGAATGCTACCTTATGGAACGCCAGTAATACCTTGAGATTCTTTCATTCCCCATCAAATGCTCCGGTTGCGATCGCTGAGATGGCTGCTATTCCAGAGTTTCTTGAGACGTGGGATATGAATATTGTGAGTCTCGAAAAATTCCAATTTATCGGAGGGCCCCAGTTTAATAGTCTGTATGCGGTTTCTGAGAAATTTCTGGTGATGAGTGCGGATC
>CALGUT010000252.1 GCA_937920335.1 uncultured Opitutales bacterium | reverse complement strand
TCCTCCTCCTGCTGTGCTAGCGGTACGCCCGGACTTACAGAGCCGTGTGTTACGAGAAGTTTGACAGTCTCACCGTCCCATTCAACTCGAGTGGGGTGTTCGTAGTACAGTGGCAGACCATTCAACCAACCCCAGGCGTTAGCATCGCTCACCTGCTGAAGATCTTCGATCAGCCCGCCGTTCTGTAACCAGAGACCAAAATTGTAGCCTGAGTGCGCGTCGAGCATCATACGCTCGTGATTTCCCATAAGGCATATCGCGCTACTTACGCCCCACTTCTTAGGATTAGTACACAAACTCTTAACAATTGTTAATACGGACCCGAAGTTGGTTCCGCGATCCATCAGATCCCCAACGAATACAATCTGACACTGAGTATTGATGATCTGAGCCAATAGATCACGAAGCGCTTGCGCGCATCCGTGAATATCTCCGATCACAACAACAGAATTCCGATCGAGTTCGTGATCAGAAAATAAAACCCCCCTCTGTGGTGGGGGCGGGAGCATATGGCTTGTATTCGCTTTCATACTAGTACTATACGACTTCTCAAGCCCTTTTGGCGTGTTTAGTGGACACTTTCCTAAGTGGCCCGTCCCCCTTGCCCTCGAGACTTTTTGCCATGAGCATCGTCCACTCCTCGAGTTCCTGGGTGCTCATACTTGTGATGCCGGTCTGTTTCATGACCCGCCAGAGTTCGTCGAGTCGATTATCGACTTCACCCGATGATGAAGTGATCAGCGCAGTAGCGGCCGCGGTCTTCCTTCTTAAGTTCATGTGCTAGTTTTAGCGATGTTTCTTCTGTGCGGCTTCTTACCTCGCCGACAATCTCCCCGTACGGGTCAGTCACCTTAACAATGTGAAGAGTGAGGCCGCTGGTTGAGTCGGCCCACATCTCGAATTTGTATCCTGTCATTTTAATACCGGGAGTTGTTTCTCACAAGCAAATGGTGCAAATAGGCGAGGAGAATGCTGCTCGCGAACCAAATTGCGAAAAAAGCTGTCATCTAGATCTCCAAGTCTACGTAAGAAAGTTCCCCAAGTCCGATAAATTCGACCCCGTCAAAAATAGTGTGATGATCGAAGTGCCAGTGGCCGTGAATCCACAGGTCCGGCTTATGAATATACATCAGGTTGTCCAGAAACTGACGTGTGATGCTCGGGATATAGTACTTGTACATGTTTTTTGTACTAAGGACGTGAGTCACCACGGCGTCGGGACACTCATGAGAGACGATAACCCGCGGCTTCGCCGCCTCGTACGCCTCAGCGAGTTTGAGGAACTCCGAGTAGCAAAGCTCCTCATCCTTCCACCAGTCCCACCCCTCCGTGCGAAGGTGCTTATCGATCGAAAGAGCGCCCCCAGCACAGAAAATGGAATCGTCAAGACAAGCACCATCAGCGATCCAAAACGGGTGAGTACTGCACTGCTGGGGGTTATCATGGTTGCCTCGGATGAATTTGTGATCTCCCCTCGCCATTGAGTCAAAGGGAGGGCGGCTGTAAGTCTCAGTTCGTGGATTATAAAACCCAATGCCGAAGTCCCCAACCTGGATTGACCGGCTGGAATCCCTAATGAGTTTTTCATAGCGACGCCACTTACCGTGAACGTCGCCGATAAAGCGTATGGTTGTCATGTATCATTCCACTCCCACCCGAGAAGAAACCTGGTCATAAATCGATTGAGACGATTCGGGCGTTTGGTCACGTAAATGCGAAAGTTCTCATTGAGCCTCCAGCACCCGACGGTTGGGGTTATCGCGGTGAAAGACATGTCGTAACCACTGGCGAAGCCAGCACCACCACCGTCGTCTAGGTTAGCATTAAGTTTGTACGCCCGCGGGTCGGGCATGTCAGACTTAGTCATTTGAAGATCTCCTCGAACTTTTTCTCATTCTGTTGCATTAACCAATCGACAAACCCGGTGACTTTACCCGCGCGGATCGAGAACATCGCTCCGCTCACCTTTGGGTGATAGTATAGCACCTAGGCAGCGAATTCCTTCTGGTCCATGTGCGAATACTCGCGCACGAAACCTTCGACGAAGAACGCCGCATCCTCAATCCGAGACAGCAACGATTTGAATCGCTCTTTGAATTCCGGAAAGTACGTCCAAAACTCGACGAGATCGTCGTTCTTCCAGAGTTCGAAGAAGCTAGGATCGCCATTGCCTTTGACGCGATGCATCTGGACGTAGGACTCACCTTTCACCTTGATTCGGTTCCAGTTTTTGTCTACGATGACAAAGCCCTCGTGCTCCGCACCCTTACGCTCATTCGCCCACTCGATTAGTCTCCCGATGTCGGACCAGTGACCGTACTCCGTCGCGATCGCGAACAGTCCGGAGAAAGATTCGACGTAGATCTCCTCCATCGTCCGCGCGTCACGTGCTGCCAGTAGCGGCAGGCAATCGAACTTATGATCGACCACGACCTTATTGTCAGGCGTGCACAACTCGAAGATGTAGACTACCTCAGGATCGAGTTTCTTGCGGGGATCGCCGTAGTTGGATTCGAAAGCCCGCCAGAACAGATCCTCGAACGTCATGTCCATCTCACCGAAACGGATGTTCGCCCCGACAGTTCCGGACGTCGATACGATCCAGTTGTAGCCGTTGACGTGGAAGAGCTTGATCAGACTTCCGTCATGCTTCTCAAATACGCGAGCCGACTCCCAATCGATCTCCGCCGCTTGCGATTCGCCGGCATTGAAGAACCGATCGAACGCGTAGGCGACCACAATGTGGCCGTCAGCCTCGTTCAATTCGACTACGGTGCCCCTACAAACCTTGACGATATCCGAGGTCTTATCGGCCATCGGACCGTACTTCAGGCAGTAGAGATCGGGGTAACGATCATCTGACGTCACACGAATCCCGTGGTCCGCTAATGCCAGAAGCCCATTACGGTTCAGCCACCGCTCTAAAAATTGTACAGACTCATTCTTCATAGGATCATCATACAGCAGAACAGGCCTAGTTGGGGAGGCCCCTGTGCCAGTTCTTCAACTGTCTACTCGTTCGTTGCTTCCGTAATGATAACCATTATCACGCCTACAATGAAGAATAGTTCAATCCCGACAAGGATCGAATCAATCATCTTTCAAAAACCAATTATCAGACCCGGTGAACCACCTTGCGAGATCGGTAGGATCCTGGGGTCCAACTAGGTGATTTGTGGGATCGGGGTCGCCTAAGTCAAGATCATTTAAGAACTCGTCTAGAGATCCCCTTTCAGGCTTTCCCTGAATAGCTTCCCTCCTCGCCTGATTGATGATTCGTGCGGCAGATCTGTTATGATCCGCCCACTTCTGTGCCCAAGTCATCTCCTCGAAGGTGACATTCAGTCCACCGCCGATACGCGCCGCGATGTCTTCAAGACGAAGACGGGTATCAGTAGAAAGCATAATAGCTATTCAGTTGATCTATCTTACCGCAAAGCGGGTTTAGATAAGCCGCACCTCGGAATCGAACCGAGAATCTTCCGCTTACAAGGCGGATGCAGTAACCATTATGCTAGTGCGGCAAAAGAAAGGGAAGATAATGAGCATCTTCCCCTTATGTATCGCTTATCAATTATAGCGATCAGACACGCGAGTAGCACACATTGATGTGACCTCTACCCGGCGATGCCAGGGCGCTGAAAGCTGCGTACGAAAGATCGAGATCCCTACCTCCAACAAACGGCCCCCGATCATTCACTCGGACGACTACTGATCGTCCTCCGCTAGTGACTAGGAGCTTTGTGCCGAATGGCAGCGAACGGTGCGCGGTTGTCATAGCATATGTATTGAACCGCTCGCCGCTTGCTGTGGTCCGTCCGTGATAACCATCGCCAACACCGTAGTGACTTGCCCTCGAGCAACTTGCTGCTTGAGATGGTGTTGGAATAGCGATTAGAATCGCGATCGCGGAAAGGCCAACGAAGGACTTAAGTTTCGAAAAAAGCATTAGAGAAAAAAGAATTCTACATCCGTATAGAGAACGGTCACTCACCTGTTTCAAGGTGCATTCCTCCACGGCACAATTATTTAAGGAATGTTGCATTCCCGAGTCTCGCCGGTGCGTGGTGCGCCGGAACGTCTCATAAACGTTGCGAGTTTGTATCGCTACAAGACAGTTTATTCTGGGAGCCTAAGCTCCTCAATGAATTTACCACGAAAACCCTAACACAGGACTAATACAAAAGTACCAGATCACGAGTCAGGTGCTGCAAGGCTTCTGAGCCTTACACTTTACGATTTTTCCGTCCTGAGGGGCTTTGACGAGGTATCTATCGTAAGGCGCGGTCTCAAGGCTCAAAAAAGTGAAACTGTAAGCACTCAAAGAAAAAGGAGCCCGAAGGCCCCTGTGAATTCGTTACGGGTTGGTTGCCTAGGCGGCAATAGCAACGCGCTCGAAACGTACGATGTTGTTGAGATCTATTCTCAGAACCCTCCAGCCCGTCGAAAGCCTTTATGCCCCAAGGTGAATAGTTTTGTGACCGCAGTTCCTCCTATGAAGGAACTACTCCGACTAAACTATTCAATGGAGCATCCGGTAATCGAAACCGGGTCCGAACTGGATTGTCGCTCCGTAAGGAACGATGGGTCATGTTGGGCTCGAACCAACGACTAACCGGTTAAAAGCCGGATACTCTACCACTGAGTTAATGACCCCTAGTGCTTCCTGCGAGGATCGAACTCGCCTATATCCGATTATGAGTCGGGCGCTTTCACCAGATAGCTAAGGAAGCCAATGGGCGATACTGGAATCGAACCAGTGACTCCTACCGTGTCAAGGTAGTGCTC
>CALGUT010000251.1 GCA_937920335.1 uncultured Opitutales bacterium | reverse complement strand
ATGAATATCGAGATCGTTGTAGAAAAACCAAAAGCCACTTAGGCTGCAGTCTGGGGCTAGATATGGACTTCAGGTGAATGGTCGTTTTTTACCTTAAACAGCTTGGTGTATCTTCGCTAAATGATTCTACCTTGCCACTTTGGTGGTGGCTGATTCGGCAAGATCGGCATGGAATTGATTCCCTGTGGTCGTCGCTTTGACGTAATTTCTACGGATAACAAAGTCTCCAAATCGCTCGCCTGTTTCTCGGGTTTTGGCATAGTCCAAGAGTAGCGGTTTGAGTGAATCGATGATCTCCTCGTGTACTAGGGATGTCCGATAGAGTTTGTTGAGGCGTTCTCCATCGAACCCAGCACCCAGATAGAGGTTGTATTTACCCGGAGCTCTTCCCACCAAAGCAATCTCACCGAGGTACGGACGACCGCATCCGTTGGGGCAACCGGTGGAGCGGATGATAATGTCTTCTTGCTCCAGGCCTACTTCTTCCAAAATGACCTCCAGGTCAGTGACCAGACTTGGCAGATAACGTTCGGAGTCTGCGAGTGCCAATCCACAGGTCGGCAAGGCGACGCAAGAGATTTGGTTTCTCCGCAGACCCGATGACGTGTTATATCCGTCGAGTCCGTATTGTTCAACCATGGCATCTATCTGCTCACGATTTTCTGGAGAAACATTGGCAATGATAAGGTTTTGGTTTCCTGTTAAACGGAAGTCGCCGGTATGAATCTCAGCGATTGCCTTCATTCCTGATTTTAACAACTCCGTATCCGTGTCTTTGATACGCCCGCCTTCGATAAAAAGGCCGAGGTTCCAGTTGCCGTTGCTGCCTTCGACCCAGCCGTAGCGGTCTCCGGTGCTTTCGAATTTGTAGGGACGGGCTGCTTCTAGTTTGTAACCGAGGCGTTTTTCTAATTCTGCTCGGATGAAGTCAACGCCGTGGTCTTCGACGGTATACTTGAAACGAGCGTGGGCGCGGTCTGTTCGGTCACCGAGATCCCGCTGAATCGCCACGATTTGTTCGGCCACATCAGCAGCCTGGTCTGCGGTGCAAAATGCCATCACGTCTGCAAGACGCGGAAAGGTCTTCTCTTTGCCATGGGACATTCCCATGCCTCCACCGACGGTTACGTTGAAGCCCTTCAGTTTACCACCTTCTATGATTGCGATGTAACCTAAGCAGTGGGCAAAAACATCGACGTCGTTAATGGGCGGGACAGCGACTGCTATCTTGAATTTTCGGGGTAAATAGGTTTCGCCATAGAGTGGTTCTATAGGATCTTCGCCGTGTGAGATTACCTTCTCGCCATCAAGCCAGATTTCCGAATAGGCTCCGGTTCGTGGCTTTAGTCGGGTATCGATCGTTTCTACGACGGACTGAATTTCAGCGTGTGCTTCAGACTCGAAAGGGTTCGGGTTGCACATGACATTACGGTTAACGTCACCGCAGGCAGCCAACGTCGTCATCAATGCGTCATTCACTGCTTTAATTGCCAGCTTTAGGTTGCCTTTAAGAATACCGTGTAACTGAAAAGCCTGTCGCGTGGTCAGCTTGATGGTGTTGAATTCGCATTGGTCGGCCAAGCCGTCTACCGCTAGCCATTGGGCGGGGGTTGTGATTCCGCCGGGTAGGCAGATGCGTGCCATAAAAGAAAACGCCTTTTCTTGCTTCTGAACGCGGCGCTCGCGGCGAACATCGCGATCATCCTGCTGATAGATACCATGAAATTTAGTCAGTTGCTGATCGTCAGAGGCGATGGACCCAGTGGATGAATCAGCGAGTCCCTCGAGAATAGTTCCTCTCAGGAAGTTGCTAGTCGCTTTGATACCCTCGTTCTTATGAAGTTTTTCTGGTGTTTGACTGTCCTGTATCATGGTAATAAATCTTGAACTAAATGCTTCGGTTACTGGCAATCTTAGAATGGAGAGCTCAAAAGCAGTGGTAAAAAGACGATGTTGATTGGATTCTTTTCTTAGGTTTGTCAGTCAAAAAACCTAAGTAAAGAAAATCAAAGGTTAATTCGCGCTCCCGTAAAATCAATAGATGGCCGCTGAGGTGCCTTTTTTTGTCACGCAGTGATTCTAGCAAAGTTATTAGCGGAGGTTAATTATGAATAGCCTCTTGGATTGCCGACCTCAATATAGAGACTTGTTCAACCAAGTTCCCATCGCCTGTATGGGTTCAAGGTCGCCTTTCCGGCTGACCCAAACCGCCAGCCCGAGCCGTTTCGCACGGTGCTGATCCAAATCGGGTAGTTTGAGAGACCATCGCCCGTTTTTCGAATCTGCAGTCTGGTGGTGCAAAACGACGAATTGTTGCTCGAGGCGCTTTCCCCAGTTTTCTCCGGATCGAATGTCAGTCGTTAGGTCGAAACCCAGCGTCGCAACATTCAACGTGAGTGCAGTGGTTTCAGTGTATTCTACGTCTAGTCTATTGTTGTTGATTACTCCTTTCAGGATACCAGCTGAACCGGTTACCTGTGGGAGAGGATCTCTCTGGAACCACCCCCGCCATTCTTTACCGTTCGAAACGAAGGAGGGTGTGTATACGTTTCGGACGGCGCCTCTCTCGGAATAGGCATATTGTCTGGCCGTGTATTGTTTGTTTGCGAACGGGTCTTTCCATCCGAGCCGATCCCAATAGCTTACGTGGAATGTGACAGGAACGAATTCAGTCCAAAGTCCCGGATCATCGACAAATTGATTAAGCCAACGTTCTGCGGGTGGGCAACTACTGCAGCCTTGAGATGTATAAAGTTCTATGACCTGAGCACGTTTTTCTGAGCTTTGGAATATTGAGGGTTCTTCCGCTCGAATGTCGGCCCAACTTGCAAGCAGGAGAGTACTTAGGAGAAAAAGGGTCGGATGTATCTTCTTCATAGTCATGGGACGACCTCGCCCATCGACTATTCCATCGTTTCAGTAATCAATGGTGATGAAGATGGTGTTCCTTCAGAATGTCACGCCCGAAGTCTCCATCGAAATCCCTCCATACCGCGTGTATGTGATTCGCTTTGTTCTGGATGTTGTCGTATTCAATCAGAAAAGTCGGTCCTTGTATGCGGTAGTAATGGGCTTCGCCTACGTCTGTTGATCCGGCCCAGGCGAATTCGATCGTGTCGACGCCGGCTTTCCTCAATTTCTCCCAGCGATCACTGGCAACATCTGCGGGCATGTTTTGGAGGTATTCATTGATGATTCGTGTAAAGCCTAACAGCTGATTCTTTTCAAGCTGGCTCACTTTAATTCCCTGAGAGTCAAGTGGAGAAACCTCCTTATCGGCTCCTGTATAAATGTCTTTCGGCGCCTTATCTGCGATGATGGCGATCTTTCGTTGTTTTTCGGTGAGTGATAGGACGAATTCACGCGCCAAGTCTTCTTCTCCTTTGAGGGTGCGCAGTCCTTCCCGGGGACCGGATGGAACCTTCGCAGGGTTGGCGCCCCAGAAGTTCGGGGATACGGCCAACAGCTTACCATCAGCAATGGTGTAATTGAGTGAAAGATGGTGCCCTTCGAATCTCCAGCCCCAGTCACCTTTGGACGGATCTCCAAAGATAGTGGTATAGTAGAGCTCCGGATCCCGGTGGTCGGCCTTTTCGAGCATGAACAGGACTGACTCCAGGTCTTGGATATTCTCGACCTTTTTTTTGCCGCGAGGGCTTAGGCTGGTTGACAATAAGTCTGCCAAGCGCGCTTCCTGGACGTCATTTAGGTCTTTAAGGTTTACGCCATTTCTCTCCCCTGTCTTCGGGACAAAATGCCAGTTCATCCGTTCCTCATCGCTGATAGGAAATGTCGCTTTTTCTTTTAGCTCAGATGAAAGCGAATCGAGGAATGCGGTGGCGGCTTGTTCCATGTCCTTGATGACTGGTTGAATCGCATGAAGGGTGCCGAGAGAGGCAGTTAGGATTCCGATCGTGAGAATGATAGGGAGTAAATATGGTTTTTTCATAGGGTAAGGAGATGCTGGTTTTCGGTTGATCGGATGGCAAGGCGGGAAGTTCTTTGAGTAGCGTCTCAAAAGGCGTTTTCGATGGTTTGAGGTTCAGGCTTGATGCCAGCGAATGGATTAAGACCCAGCCAAGAACTGATATTTTTTAATAAAGCCGGCGGGCCTTGGACTCTGATTTTACCAGCCTCTCTTGCAGCCCTCAAGGTCTGATCTCCCATGTGCACTTCGACCATACTCCGGAGATCTGCAGTGATAAATATGTCCACGTCCAAACCGGGGTCGTCGCAGCAAAGATCCACTTCTTCTTGGTCTTTTGCGGTGATCCACCAACGACTGAACTGATTCAATTCCGGGTACTGAAAGTGCACTACGGTCTGGCCGGATGGAAGTTGAGTCCTGTCGAAAGAGTCTTTCATCGCAGACATGAGCAGTTCGACATCAAGTTCGTTTTCGTTCATTTGCCCACGAGCCCAGCGCATACCCCATTCACCGAGCGACATTACAACCGGCCCGAGTTCCTTGCACATCGCAGTGGGTTGATACTCCGATCTGCGCTGTCCGGGAATGGCTTTCTTAAAGATTAGGCCCTGTTCTTCCAATGACTTGAGACGTTTGTTGAGCAGCGTTGGGGAGATTACGGAGAGGTTTCGCTGGAATTCATTGAAGCGCGATACTCCACGGAGGAGATCGCGAATGATGAGTAGGGTCCAGCGTTCTCCTAGGATTTCGGAAGCCTTTGCGACAGGGCAGAATTGACCATACTTCATAGTAAAACGGGGGTGAGATTGAATTATTTTGTGACTACATTAAATGTAGTGCGTTGCTACACTTCAAGCACTAG
>CALGUT010000250.1 GCA_937920335.1 uncultured Opitutales bacterium | reverse complement strand
TAGCGTTAATAGGAAAGAAAGAAGAGACACTTGAAAGAGAATCTTGGCATTTACCTACTTTCGGCCAGGATGGATTAAACCTTCTAGATATTTATGGAGCAGACACCCAATGAGAGTATCGCGTTGCTCATCGACGCAGACAACGCACCCGCCGGAAAAATCGAGTTCATATTCAGTGAGCTGGCCAGTCATGGTAAGGTAAACATCCGCCGTGCCTACGGCAATTGGAAGAAACAGGGGTTGTCAGGTTGGGAAAAAGTGCTTCATGACCACGCGATTCAACCGAGTCAGCATTTTGATCTTATAAAGGGTAAGAATGCCAGCGACATAGGCCTGGTGATCGAGGCCATGGATATTCTCTACACTAAATCGGTGGATACGTTTTGCCTGGTTTCTTCGGACTGTGATTTCACGCCGCTGGTGTTACGATTGCGGGCCGACGGGAAACAGGTGATCGGTTTCGGTGGGCAGAAAACTCCTGAACCCTTTATCAATGGGTGCACGAAGTTTCTTTATCTGGATGAGGTCGAAAAAAGTCCGAGTACGCCGGATAAGAAGAAGGCCCCCGCCAAGCCGTTTAAAGCGAGTGCCAAGCTAATATACACCCTGCGCAGTGCGGTACAGGCCACGGAAGATGAAGATGGTTGGGCGCCCCTGGGTCCGGTGGGCGCACATATCTCGAATCAGGGGCCATTCGACCACCGCACCTATGGCTTTTCCAAACTCAGCGGGTTATTCAAAGCCATTGACCAGTTTGAAGTAGAGGAACTCCAGAACGGAAACCGACTGGCCGTCCGTGTCCGTTTCAAGGGACCCGCCAAACCGGACAAAGCCCGGGCCAGGAAATCCTGAATCGAGTCCCGGATCTATTTTCTTTTTGTGGGTGGCATCTTTGTGCTGTCGCAACAGGCAGGATGAACCCTAGGCTACCCACTTATGAAACGAGAGTCCTTTCAGAAAGCTTCTCAGGCTAAGCTGCCACCGCAGCCGGACCTTGTCTGTGTGGATCCGATTGTGGTGGAGAATACCCGGTTTTCTAAAGATCGAACCCACCGGTATACGCTGTATCGACATTGGGGAGATCAAAACAACTACTGCGTGTTTATTGGTATGAATCCATCAGGTGCGGATGAGGCGGCTGTCGATAGAACGGTGAATCGCTGCATCAACTTTGCTCAGGATTGGGGCTTTGGGGCATTGTATATGCTAAACGCTTTTGGATTACGTGCCACACTTCCTGCCGAGCTGCTGATCAGCGCAGATCCGGTAGGCCCTGATAATAATTATTGGATCGGTGAAATCGTGCAACAGGCAGCCCGGGTTGTCGTTGCCTGGGGGAAGGAAGGCGGAGCCCGCGGAAGAGGCGAAGAAGTCGAACAACTCCTCTTGGATCGTTGCACGGCTGATCGCGTTTTCTGCTTTGGAAGAAATAAAGATGGATCCCCGAAGCACCCGCTTTACCAATCTGCGAAACAGCCGCTCATTCCATACTTTGAGGAGCGGGTGTGAAGAGTGACGAGACTGAAAGGGAAGATTAAGAGTAGGGAAAAAACGATCAGGATTTAAAATACAAGGTCTCTCACGGAGACTCTGGGAGCGCGGAGCTTGCTCTGAAAATTTAACGATTTCTACTCTGCACCTTGGCGCTAGTAAGTAGAAGCTTTGGATCGTTCGCGCTCGATTAAAAGTGACTAAAGCGCTTTCTAAATCGGGGGACTGTGCAATGGTTATTATATGGAAATAGGATCCGTATTTATCCTCGCTTTTGCTCTCTCATTGATCTGGGTGGGGGCTATGGTCGATCTGCATCGGAGAGAGGACTTGAGTGATGATCATAGCACGATGTGGTTTTCCGCGTTGTTGGTGGGTAGTCTGTTGACCGCGATTGTGTATGTGGTGTGGCGGGTCGTTGGTTTGGTGAGTAAGAAAGTTAGAGGTTAAGGTGGATCCCAATCAGAATGGTTTCTTCAGGTCTATGTTGTGGGTTTTGAGTACGTCCTGGAATCCACCAACGAGCCGACTAAACCGTTGCATGCCTTCTCCGGTGGCGTCGTTCATGGTACCGATAAAGAGAATGTCGGAAAACGAATCGTAGGTCCACCAGCTGGCAGCGCCGCCTGTGTGAAAGAGAATCTTGTGGTCACCTTGTTGACTGATACCGACCCCCAGACCGTATCCTATCGGTTCTCCGGTCGGAAGGTCAGTCATGCGCTTCCAAGTTTCTTTATCCTGGAATAGATTTCCTCTGATCAGTGCTCTGATAAAGGTTCGCAAATCGCCCACGGTTGAAACGATACCAGCATCCGTCCACATCATGGAGCGGTTGATTCCTAATCCTACGATTGGCACGTCATTCAACGCCCACAGTTCTGCCAGATCTTGTTTCCATTTGTCAGCTGGTGGATCCTTTGCATAGCTCATGTAAGTATGTTTCATTTCGAGGGGATCCAATATTCTTTGGCGCAATTCCTGATGTAGGCTGTTGCCTGTGACTGTTTCGATGAGAAGTCCGAGAATCAAATAGTTGGTGTCCGTGTATTTGAAATCATCACCTGGAGCAAACGAAGCCTTCTGACTCATGGCACTCAGGTAGAAGTTGAGTAAACCCGCGAAGCGGTCGTTGGGGTCTTGTTTCCAGGCGGCGTAGTCCCAGTGCCTGTAGGGCGAGCTGAAGAAGTGGAAGGAATTCCGATCAACCCCATCCGGAAATCCGTTTTTAAGGATACTTTTAATCGGGTCGGTTCCCTCTGGAAGCCGAGCCTGGACTTTATCCAGGCAGGCTATTAACCCGTGGTCTGGGTCAAACGCCACCACGCCGAGCATGGAATTTGGAGCGAACGGCGTTCCTTGATAATCACTGGAGGCTCCCCCCTCATCATCGTATGTGAAATTTTTCATTCCCGTCCGGTGCGAAAGCAATTGGCGAACCGTTATACCTGCGCCGTAGGATACCCCGTCGATTTGGTGCAGCGAATCGAGAACCTCAGGAGGAAATAATTTTAGATCACCCAGCGAAGTATCCAGTTTCTGTGGTCCAAGAAGACCTTCCTCAGACAACT
>CALGUT010000249.1 GCA_937920335.1 uncultured Opitutales bacterium | reverse complement strand
ATCGAATTATGGAATACGATACCAGTACTGAAGGCCGCCTTTGGTGTTAACTGAAGTTCCAATCGATTCTCTTCCCATACCCAGAGAAAGGGATGGATGAGTGCGAATATCGCAGAAAAAGCGAATATACTTAGCCAAAGGATTCCTTTGCTCTTCTTATCGATAACAAGAAACCCTCTGAAAATGAGCTCTTCTCCGAATCCTGCGGCTATTGTAACACAGGCAAAGAGAATCGTCATCGAGGATTGCTCATCACTTATTCCGAGGAGGTTCTCCCCTAAGGTTTCTAAAATTACGATGAATACCGCTCCGAAAATGCCGAAGGATATCCATTTTGCTTTGGCCGGTGTGGCTCCAGGCAATGTGGCGTTGGTAGCAGCAACTCCTGCTTTACAGGCTTTCAGATCTGTCAGCCACAGGTAAAAGACGTAGCCCGCTATGCCTAGAACACAGAGCTGTAATAATGGCGACTCCATCGTGGTAGACAGAAAATAGCCTCAATAATTTTGCAATTCATTTTATGACTGTACTCTGCACCCGATTGATACGGCTATTTTGAGTTGATTTCCGATCCTTCAGGTCTAACGTGGTGTTTAGTGAATCTTGTAAAGGCCATAACCCAACCTCTGATAGGGGCTAAGACTATCTCTGAAAGAGATGTGGATTGGGCCGTGGTTCAACGGGTTCAAGCGGGCGACGTGGCAGCTTTTGATGAGTTGGTCGTTAAATATCGAGAGAGAATTTACGGGGTTATTTATAACTTAACCTCGAACAAAGAAGATTCCTACGATCTTTCTCAGGAATCTTTTATTAAAGCATTTCAGTCCATCGGTCGGTTTAAGGGCAAATCTTCCTTTTTCACCTGGCTTTACCGGATAGCGGTTAACACCAGCTTGTCTCACCTGAAAAAGAATCGCCACCGAAGATTTCTTAGCTACGAAAATATCTCAGAAGAGACCGGTTCTAGTGATGCTCTCGAAGTGTTGGCCTCCAAGACGAGTACAGAAAAACCAACGCTGATTAAAGAATTACAACATAAATTGAACGAAGCGCTGCAAACGTTGTCTGTTAAGCATAGAACCGTTATCGTTTTGTTCGAAATTGATAAACTTTCCCACCAAGAAATCGCAGAGATTATGGATTGCTCCGTTGGCACCGTGAGGTCTCGCCTTCACTACGCTAAGAAGCAACTCCAGTCTGAGCTTCAAGACCTTTTAGACTAATCTATTTAACTTTTGATGCCCAACAATCCTAATAAAATAAACCTAGATCAGCTTCTCGACCTAAAACGTTCCGAGAAGCCTCCGGCTGAATTTTGGGATGGATTTCAGAAAGATTTCCGTCAGCGACAACTCCAGACATTGATCAGTGAGGAGCCTTCTTGGAAACGATTGATTCCGTTGCTTTTTTCCAAAACCAGTCTCTTGTTCCCATTGTCTGGAATGGCGGTAGCTATTTTCGTATTAGTTGTTAATTTCCAAAAAGATTCTCCTCTTCACTCCGAGTTCTACAATGTAGCGCTTTCAAGTGAAATCAATGAGGAAAGCGTTGTGCGGCAGTTGGATAAAGAAGAGCTTAGCTCTGAGTCTGTAGCGGATATTCAGCCTGTCGAACCTTCTCGGACAGCAACTGCAAGCTTTGTGATGGATTTAATCCCCCATGATGAGCCGACGTCACTTGCTTATACTCGTCAGTTTCCGACGGCTACGATACCCGCCGAGCGGCGCTCAACCGTTGCCTCGCTAGTGTCCTTTTCAATAGCTCAAGATTCTCCGAATTTCGGTATGATGGCTCGTCCTCAAACCGCTGGCTTCTAAAAGCTTACAGATGATGAAGGCTTTAGTGACAGCTGTCGCGGTCCTGTTGGTAGTAAGCTCGGGCTTGGTCTTCTCCCAATCAGATACCGATTTCAGCGCCGTTCAACGTAGAATTAGTTCTATATTCTCTGACAATAGCTCTGGAGTTTTTCGTGTGATGGCGGCGCATACGACCTATGATGAAAAAGGAGAGCTTCAGATTGGGCAGAGTAGTGGGACTGGTTGTTTTATAAGCAGGGAAGGTCATATTCTTGCAAATGCCTCTGTTGTTATGAATTCAGATCGCACCTGGTTTAAGTATAAGGGTGTTGATTATTCGTCTGAGCTTATAGGTGTCGAGCCTTCAACAAATCTCGCGTTATTGAAGGCCAACAATTTGCCAGATGACTTCAGCTTCTTGATTCCAGAGCCGAATCAAATCCTACCTGAAGTGGGGTCTATGGTCGTTATGATTTCTTGTCCATGGGATTTCGAACCATCGCCGTCACTGACCATGATCGCTGGGGCTGATACGAGCTTCGCCAATCGAGAATTTACGACCACGCATTTAAGAATAAACAATGTCGTGCGGGGTGGCGAAGGAGGAGCTCCAATCATAGATATGCATGGCCGTTTTCTTGGAATATTAGTGGCCTCTACTCCTTCAGAGATTGCCTATGGCTATGTTCTTCCAGCGAGAGCGGTTTTGAGAATTCGGGACGATTTACTATTCGCAGGAAAATTTATCCATGGATGGATAGGTATCGACCTTGAAATCCGGTCAACCATACGAGACGGAAGACAAATCTTCCTGAAAGAGGTGGTGCTGGAGTCACCATCAGGTGAAGCGGGTTTGATGAAAGGGGATGT
>CALGUT010000248.1 GCA_937920335.1 uncultured Opitutales bacterium | reverse complement strand
CTGGCCGATCCAAAAAAAACGAGTGTGTTTTTGATACCAAATTTTTGGAACCGGTATACGGGTTCCAACAGTTCACATTGAATGCGGATCGTGCGGGCCTCAGAGCTATGAAGGAATCCAGGGTTGTCATAGGCCTTTAATGGCCAGATTTCAGGAAATTCATCAGATGGGTACATGAAGTAGCGGATGGTTCGGGTAGGGCGGAAGAATTGGAAGGAGCGTGGCGTTTTTATCCTAATTTGTCAAAGACCGACTCGCTTCGATCCCTGTATGATCGAAGCACTCCTAAAAGAGTGAGATGGCCTGGGCGCTTTCAATAATAATCCACCCGAATACCAACGTCGCAAGTAAGAGGCTCATGCGCCCCCATACTGTTTTCCTGCGCATACGACGTTCATGTTTATCCAGACTAAGACGCCGAAATTTGGTAGTCTCCAGGAAAGTGACAAACTGGGGGTTAATCAATTTCGACTGTAAGCTTAGTTGCGAGAAACGGATACCTTTGCGTTTGGAACGCAGGTGAAACGGTTTCATTAGAATGTGCAGAAGTAGCTTCAATTTACAGTGGATAAGTGACTCTGGTAAGTAGTTAATTTATAGGTAAGTTTTAGGATTGCCGCAAAGCCCTAAAGTTCACCGGAACTCTATTTGGAGGTTTCCCCCATGCTGGTTTCGGGTTGCCCCTGATGCTGCTAATTTGGTGAAACAGTATTCGGTCCTTCCCTTACCGAAAATTTCTCTCTTAAACTCCTACCAACTTAACCCTGATCAACTATGAATTTTTGTGTTTTGGGTGCTGGTGCCTGGGGAACGGCGGTCGCGCTTCATCTTATTCGGCAAGGTCACTCGGTTACATTGGTGCCCCGTCGCATCGAGGCCGCGATGGCTTTGGCCTCAGACCGTGAGAATAAAGACTACTTACCTGGTTTCGAGTTGCCATTGAATCTTCAAATTGGGTTTGAAGTGAAGCCTGTGCTGATGGAGGCAGATGTCGCAATTTTAGCATGTCCAAGCAAGGGGTTGCGCAGTATTTGCGATTCTATCGCTGCATCACTGGGATCCGCGGAGGCTCTGAAGCTGGTGATTACCCTTTGCAAGGGATTGGAAGACGGGACCTTTTTGCGTCCAGGAGAAGTGGTCGAGGACGCGCTGCCGGGAATTCCGCATGCTGTGTTATCGGGACCCACCAATGCTGCTGAAGTAGCGGCCGGCAAACCGACCGCAGTCACCTTGGGGGCTCAGGTTAATAATGGGGTGATTGAAGACGTCCAAGCGGCGATGAGCGGCGGCACCATGCGCGTATACACCTCAGAAGATCTCGTGGGTGTAGAATTGGGTGGGTGTTTAAAGAACATTTATGCAATCGCGGCAGGGTGCGTAGATGGATTGGAATTTGGAGATAATGCCAAGGCAGCGTTGATGACGCGGGCGTTAAATGAGATGATACGCTTGGGAGTTAATCTGGGGGCCGACTCAAAGACGTTTTTCGGGCTCAGTGGATTTGGCGATTTGGTAGCTACTTGCAATGGATCCTGGAGTCGTAATCGGACGCTCGGTCAAAAACTCGGAGAAGGAAATACGCTTGAGTCATTGATGTCTGGCAGGAAAACCGTGGTCGAAGGAGTTACTGCAACCAAGGAGTTTCACAACCTATGTGAAGAAAAGGGGATAGATGCCCCGATACTCAATCAGGTTTACGCGATACTCTACGAGGGTCTGGATCCCAGGCATGCGATGGAGGCACTTATGCTGCGGGATTTGAAGGCCGAGTGAATTATGAGCGCCTTTGACTGTAAAAAAGGTTGCTACACTTTCTACGGCTTACACAGTTTCGCCTTGTCGAGAATGTTATATAGGGATGGCCAAGAAAAAAGACTCTGAGAACAAGTGGGTGTATGTGAAAGATTCCGGGATTCACGGTCGCGGCGTATTTGCCAAACGCGATATCCCCAATGAAAAGCGCATTATGGAATACGTCGGAGAGCGTGTTTCAAAAGATGAATCAACCCGTCGTGGAACTGAACAGATGAAGATGGCGGCCAAGGATAAGACTGTGGGCGCAGTTTACATCTTCGACCTCAATGAAAAGTGGGACATCGACGGAAACGTGCCCGAAAATATCGCTCGTTATGCAAACCATAGCTGCGACGAAAATTGTGAAGCCTACAATATAGACGACAGGATTTTTTACTACACCTGTCAGGAGATTAAGAAGGGTGAAGAAATCTTGATCGATTACGGCTATGCGTTTGAGCATTTCGCAGATCATCCGTGTAAGTGCGGGGCACCGAAATGCGCGGGCTTTATCGTCGCCAAGTGCGACCGGACTAAGCTGAAGAAGATGCGTAACGGCAAGAAGGCCAAATCCCTGGTGAAAAAGGGAAAGAGGACCAAGAAGGACTCGAGTAAAGGTTCGAAGAAAAAAAAGCTCAAGGCGTAGGTAATGCGGGCTGTGATTCAGCGTGTATCTCGAGCAACGGTTCGCGTCGAGGGAACGGTCTCGGGTTCGATTGATCAGGGCTTGGTAGTTCTGCTGGGAGTAGATCGTGATGACACCAGCGAAGATCTCGAATGGTTGGCGAATAAGGTTCCACAGCTTCGGGTTTTTGATGATACAGATGGAAAGATGAACTTGGATATTACTCAGGTGGATGGTGGCATGGCGGTCGTGAGTCAGTTTACTCTCTTTGGTAATGTTAGAAAAGGGACGCGCCCTTCATTCAATCGATCAGCGGCTCCTGATAAGGCGATCCCCTTATATGAACAATTCGTTGAGCGCATGACTCAGCGGTTGGCCAAGTCCATTGTGACGGGTGAGTTCGGTGCGATGATGGAGGTTGAACTTACGAATGAGGGTCCGGTAACGCTCGTAATAGATTCGCGGGACAAACGGATCTAGGGGCAATACATGAAAGGCAACTTACAGAGTCCTCATAGAATGATTCCCAGTTCCTTTTTCAAAAGGCCCGTTCTAGAGATTTGTCCTGATCTGCTCGGTCATTTTCTCGTGACTGAGATCGATGGCAAGATCGAGCGTTTCGAAATAACCGAGATCGAAGCCTACGACGGACCTAAAGATCTGGCCTGTCATGCCTCTAAAGGACGCACCGCCCGAACCGAGGTGCTATTTGGTGATCCAGGTCAATGGTACGTTTACCTCTGCTATGGTGTGCATTGGTTGCTCAATGTGGTTACGGGCCCAGTCGATTATCCAGCTGCTATTCTGATTCGTGGAATCGGGGAGTGGATGGGGCCGGGCATTCTGACCCGAGAGTTAAAGATTGATAGAAGGTTCAACGCTCAGCCGGCTGATACTGCTACGGGTCTTTGGTTCGAATTTAGTGACAGTCGTAATCAAAAGTATGCGTTCCAGACCAGTCCTAGAATTGGGGTTGATTATGCGGGTGAGTGGGCCGCCAAGCCTTATCGCTTTTTTAAGGCCGGTTACCGCAGCAATTAGTAATTTTCTTGAGGAACAGGTAGTTGGCCATTTAATGATCAGCATGCCTCTCAAATTAACCCGCCAAGAGAAACGTTCACTCGCAGTCATGACTTTGGTGCTTCTGGTGTGTTTGATCGGCTACTTAATGTTTTAGGATAGTACGATCCTTACGAGGTCTAAGGGAGTCTCGGCGAAATGGTCCGCGCCAGCATGGATAAGTTCTTCTTTGGACCCATAGCCGTAAAGTACACCAATCGTTCTTATACCCGAACGTTGGGCTCCGAGTATATCGTGTTTTCGATCACCAATCATGACCGTCTTCGCAGGATCTATACTTTCGGTTTCGATGATGTATTCGATGAGTTCTCCTTTATCAACTCGGTCACCATTCATTTCACTTCC
>CALGUT010000247.1 GCA_937920335.1 uncultured Opitutales bacterium | reverse complement strand
GTCGAGGTTCCTTGGACTCCGGCCAGCGATCAGGAAGCTCTTTTGTTAGATACCATCCGTATCAAGAACGAATTATACTTTCACAAATGGCGTCCTCAGAATGAAACTTACCTGCGCGGTTTCAGGAAGCATGAGCAGGGACAGAATGCTGCTGAACTGGAAGAGTTTGACGCTTATATCGAAGCTGAAGAAGCAAAGATAAATGATCTTAAAGTCCCTCGTAGGTTTATGACGCAGCTTCAAAGGAATCCAAAGAACTAATCTTACACGCATTTACTCAGATGAAATCTTTTATCGTAATTTTTTCGATCGTTCTCCTGGTCAGTGGTTCCTGTTTATATGGGCAACGTGCGCTTACCGATATACCGAATCCAGATCCCGAATACCAATTGAGTAAGATGGAGACCGCAGACGGATTTGAAATCAGCCTGTTTGCTTCTGATCCGATGATTGCAAAGCCGACCTCCATGGCATTTGACGCTAAAGGCCGTTTGTATGTGACCTGTACGCCGATCTATCCGCATATTGAACCGGGTAAACTACCCTCGGATCAGGTGATTCGGCTCGAAGATACTGACGGTGATGGTGTGGCTGATAAACGGACGGTGTTTGCCGATGAGTTGTTAATTCCGACCGCGGTACTACCGACTCCGGAAGGTGTCTATGTTACGAATTCGACTGAATTACTTTTCTTTGAGGATAAGGATGATGATGGCGTAGCGGATAGTCGTCGTGTGGTGTTCTCAGGGTTTGGAACGGAAGATACCCACCACATTGTTCACACGCTTCGGAACGGTCCCGCAGGTCGAATTTATTGGAATCAATCTATCTACACCCATTCTCATGTGGAAACACCTTATGGTTATCGCGACCTGCAGGCGGGTGGCGTTTGGCAGCTTCGTCCGGAAACTCAAGAATTGGAAGTATATGCTCGAGGTATGTGGAATTCCTGGGGACTTCAATTTGATCGTTGGGGCCAGAGCTTTCAGAGTGATGGAGCAGGGTTTGCTGGGCTTGGGCATTCATTTCCCGGTGCAGCGTTTGTTCAATCCGTGGGTTACGAAAAGTTTCTTAATAACCTCAATCCCGGACAACCAAAGTTCAGTGGTTTGGAGATTGTCGATAGTCCCCATTTCCCGGATGAATGGCAGGGGCTTTTGATTACCTGTGATTTTCGCGGAAACAGAATCAGTTCGTTCAAGCTGACGGATTCCAATTCCAGTTACATCTCTCAAAAAGGGGAGGATCTCGTCACTTCCACACACGGTGCGTTTCGTCCGATCGATTTACAGAATGGACCTGACGGAGCTTTGTATGTGGCCGACTGGTACAACCCCATCATTCAGCACGGAGAGGTTGATTTTAGAGACGAGCGGCGTGACAAAGAACGGGGTCGTATTTGGCGTATCACGGCCAAGGACCGTCCGTTACAGAAAACTCCAGAGATAGCGGGAGTTCCGGTGTCAGAGTTGTTGGAAGCGTTAAAGGCAGACAATGCTTTTACACGAGACCATGCGAAGCGTGAACTGAAATATCGAAACCGAGACGCAGTACTTCCAGCGCTTGATCTGTGGGTGAAAGGACTTGATGAAGATCATATGCGTTACGAAGAGTTTATACTTCAGGCGCTGTGGGTTTCCCAGTCTCATGATGCCGTACATCGATCTTCATTAGATATATTGCTTAGGTCAGAGAATTTCAAGTACCGGGCTGCTGCCATTCGAGTCCTCGAGGAGCGACCTGGCTCTCACAAAGGAATTGAGGGGATTTTGGAAAAGGCGATTGTTGATGAATCACCACGGGTTCGAAATGAAGCGATTCAGGTGCTTAGGAAACTGGGTGGTGAGTTCGCGGCGAAGCAAGTGGTCCGCGTTCTAGGGTCGCCGATGGATGAAGTTCTGGAATTTTCGCTCTGGAATGCTCTGCGTGAGCTGAGGGCTGATTGGTTGTCCCCAGTGGTTAAAGATCCGTCGTTTCTTGGGAGTAATCTGGAATATCTGATGTTTGCGATAAGGTCGGTGGACGACGATAATGCGATAATTCCATTGGAGAAACGTTGGACATCCGGGGATGTTGCTGAGAAGGACATTGTCACGGCAATGGTGTTGTTGGCCGAACGGGGTAATCAAGACACGTTGGAACGCGTGGTTAAAGAGGTTGTCGCTCGTGCTTCAAAGACGACCGACGGAATTGCTCTGGTATTGGATGCGCTAAAATCTTCTTCAAGCCTTAGGGATATGAATCCAAAAGATGGGCGTGATGGTATGATTGCGTTATTATCGAATGGTGCTGAAGAAATTCAAATAGCCGCTGCTGAATTGATCGGCCAATGGAAATTGGCAAGTGGTGTTGCTGACTTAAGAACAGTGGTTGCGGATGAAGGAACTGCGGCTCCTGTTCGTTCGGCGGCAGTTGCTGCTCTCGTTGCGGTTGATACATCCGGCTCAAGGCAAGTTCTCTCTGAAGTTGCAGACTCGGACCTTCCTATGCCCATACGGATCGCAGCGGCTTCCGGCTATGCGGAAGCGGAACCTAAGGCGGCCGCTAAATTGGTGGTATCTTTATTAGAAAGTTTAGGTGTTTCGGATGATGGAGTGGCATTGATTCAACCGTATATGTCCAGGAAAGGACTGCCCAACATACTTGCAAACGCGTTAACAGGTAGTCGTTTGAATACCGAAGTTGCGACGGTGTTGCTACGGAGGTTGAGCACCGCGTCAATCGACACAGCGGAACTGCAGGCGACTATACAAAAGGCTGCGAGTATCGAACCGGTCAATCAGGCACTTGATGAGGATGACATGCGAGCCATGGTTGAATTTGTTGAAACCCACGGAGATCCTCATCGGGGTGAAATGGTTTACCGTCAAGACGCATTACTCTGTATGGTGTGCCATGCCATAGGTGGATCTGGGGGAAGCTTGGGACCTGATTTTACTTCGATAGGGGCCAGTGCTCCGATTGACTATTTGATAGATTCTCTTCTGCAGCCTCAGAAGCAAATCAAGGAAGGGTTTCATGTGGTCATGGTGACCAAGAAGGATGGCTCTGTTGCGGCAGGTAAACTAGCTGCGCAGAACGAAAATACCGTAACGCTTCAGGATGCTGCTGACCAGCTGATCGAAATTCCCAAGTCAGAGATAGTCTCTCAAGAGATGAGCCCGATTTCGTTGATGCCGCCAGGATTGACTCAGTTACTTCGCAAGGATGAGTTCGCGGATCTGGTTAAGTTCATGTCTCAGTTGGGCAAAGAAGGAGACTTTAAAGTAACCGCCAATCGTTATGTGCGCACCTTTCGTTATCTGGATGATAAAGATGGAGATAAAGGCTATGCAGATGCAGTGCGGCACCGGCCCATGGTTCATGTGACCTCGGACGACCCTCAGCTGATTTGGTTGCCTACCTACTCCAAGACGAATGGCTTTGTGCCGCTGGAAGACCTTCCCGTTTTAAGACGGCAGGGCAGAGAAACATACAACTATCTGCAGTTTCAGTTAGATGCAAAAAGCCCAGGTGAGTCGATTCTTCAGTTTAACGATTCTGAAGGGCTCGTTGTGTTTGTTGGAAAAAAGGAAATTGAGTCTGTTGAGAATGATACGCAGATCACTTTGAATCCCGGGATCAATACCATTACGGTCGCGGCTCATACGTCGAAGCGAAAAGATAAAACATTACGTATCGAAGTACTGGATGCGCCATCGGATTCCGCTCAAGTTCAAGTTGTGTATGGAAAATAGGGGATGTTGAAAGTATTCCCCGTCAGGTTGCGTCCATTGATCTTAGGAGGGGTACTAGGGATCTCTTTGATTACCAGCGTTTATTCACAGCCCGATCAGAGGGCGCTTGGAGGTCTAAATACTAAGGTGTCACGCATAGTAGCGAATGGCTCGATCGTGGGTGCTCAGGTCATAATCGGGAGTTTGGACGATACGTTTCTAAATGAGAATTATGGCGTCCGTTCGATTGTCGATGGGACATCGGTTGATTCTGATACTCAGTTCTGTATCGGTTCATGTTCCAAGCCCATCGCCGCCGCCGTTGTGTTAGCAATACTCGAAGATGACCTTTTCCTACTTGATTATTCTATAGATTATTGGCTTCCGCGATTTGCTGCTTTGAAGTTACAAAACGGCGAACCTTCAAGGCCACCCAGTTTAATAGAACTACTCAGTCACCACGGAGGTATATATTCGCAAAAGAAGGGTATGAGTCCAAGGCAAGCTGGATTGATTCGTAACTTTAAACTTACGCTCGAAGAGTCCGTGGATGGAATTTCACAAGAGCCTCTTTATGCACCTCCGGGTAATGAGTATGCATACAGTGGGGCAGGGTATTGT
>CALGUT010000246.1 GCA_937920335.1 uncultured Opitutales bacterium | reverse complement strand
TATAGATCCTCTTTCTAAGAGAATCTCATGTCCAGTTTTCTCAGGACACATCAGGTGCTGAAGAGTTTGCCTACAAGCATGGATTTGAGAAAATGCCTCTCTTAACTGAGGCCTCCAAGGAACGCTGGGAGAAATGGCGGGAAGAAAATTCCGAAGGCACGAAGGCAGAAATCAATGTGGAAAACCACGACACCATCGGCATGTTAGCGCTCGACGCCAATGGCAATCTGTCCGGGGCGTGTACCACGAGCGGCGTCGGCTACAAGATCCACGGTCGCGTGGGTGATTCACCCATCATCGGAGCCGGACTTTACGTAGATAATGATGTGGGCGCAGCGACCGCAACCGGCTGGGGTGAAGCGGTGATTAGGATCTGTGGATCCCATCTGGTAGTTGAATACATGCGCCAAGGCCACTCACCGACGGAAGCATGCCGTTTGGCAGTCGAACGATTGATCGAAAAGAATCCGGATTGGAAAGACATACAAATTGGCTTTCTCGCCTTGAATAAGAAAGGTGAATACGGAGCTTACTGTATACAGCCAGGATTTCAGTATGCGGCCCACGACCCCGACAACGGACCACGTCTTATCGACGGCAAAAGCAAACGTTAGAAAACACCAACCTAACCCACTCAACGATCCTCTAAACGATGAACCGTGTAATCAAATTTCTCATTTTGACGGGGACCCTCTCACTCGGCAGCGTGAGCCTGCTCGAGGCGTCTTTGCGTATTCACCGTACGGATAAACTGGGAGCGGATCCACCCACCTCACCCCGATTCGATCATACGGAAGCACGGGCAGAAGCTAAGATCGTATTTCCTGAACTGGCCAAGAAACACGGGTGGGATTTCAGTCAGTCCGACGACAGTGAGCTATTTACCGATGAAGGGTTGAAAGACATAGATGTGATCATTTTGGATAACAATTCGGGGATGCTTTTCTACGAAGAAGAAAGACACGCGTTTGAAAAATGGGTTCGACAAGGCGGCGGAGTCATCGGCATTCACGGAGCGACTCACGCCCACAAGGGGATCAACGAAGACAACGTTGCCGAGTGGCCCTTCTGGTACGGTCTATGGGGCGTACTGCATAAAACAGGGCCCCGAGAAGGCCCCTTGGGTAGACGGGGTTATCCCGATCGAATCATGATGGTAAATGCGGCGGAGCCTTGGATTCAGGATCTTCCCAATGAATGGATATTCGATAAGGTGGAATGGTATTTCTGGAATTATCATTCCAATTTCAGCAACAAGGAGATCATCGCCGTTGCAGATGTGAAGACTAACCAACCGGAGTTACCCGAATACTACCCGGTCACCTGGTGTCAGACGTACGAAGGCGGACGCGTCTGGTATACGAATATGGGTCACTATGCAGAAAACTTTCGCCAGGAAGCATTCATTCAGCACCTGCTCGATGGCATTCGCTGGGTAGCCGATCAGGAAACTTTAGTTGAAGACTGATCAGAGCTCGCTTGCACTCTGGCTGACAGCCCCTTGAATGATGACATGAATCCTTGCAAAGGCACGCTTCACCATTTCGCTATCCAGGCACGGGACTATGAAAAGTCCGTCCATTTTTATAAAGAAACCCTTGGACTCAAGGAAGTGGCATCCGTCAAGTTCCCCAGCCGGGATGGGATGTTCCTCGACCTCGGCAACGGCAGCCTCGTTGAGCTGTTCTCACCCAACCATGATGGTAGCACCACACTGATCGACCACACTCCCAGCGAGCTGGTGCTTTGGCATTTTGCAATCGCGGTAGACGACATCACAGCTGCTACCGAACGCTGCCGGGTAGCCGGATACGCCATCAAAGTTGAACCCAAAACCATTCAGTTTGAAGACGGGTTCCACGCGACTCTTTCTTTCGTGCAAGGACCCAATGGCGAAGAAATTGAATTCTTCCAGCAGCATCACATGTGGGAGGACATCGGACAATGATACTCGAAGTCTGTATAGAATCAGCCGAGTCCGCCATCGCTGCCGAAGCAGGTGGAGCTAACCGTGTCGAATTGTGTGATAATCTCATGGAAGGCGGCACGACCCCCAGCCTCGGAGCCGTTGAGCTGACTCTCAAAAACGTTTCGATCGACGTCATGATGATGATCCGTCCTCGCGGAGGTGACTTCCTTTACACGGATCTTGAATACGATATTATGATGCGAGATATCCAGCTCGCAAAAGAGCTCGATGTTTATGGAGTCGTGTTCGGCCTGCTCACACCTGAGGGTCGTATTGATAAACCCAGAACCGCCAAGCTCATAGAGGCAGCGCGCCCGCTCAGTGTAACTGTCCACCGCGCCTTCGATATGACCATAGATCCTTTTGAGGCCTTGGAAGATCTGATCGAGCTGGGTGTTGACCGCATCCTTACCTCGGGGCAGGAACCATCGACCGAACAAGGCATTGAATTATTGGCTGAGCTAGTTGAACGCGCAGGAGATCGGATCATTATCTTACCCGGCTGCGGCATAGAGGAATCTAATATTTCTGACCTCGTTTCGAGAACGGGCGTCAAAGAGTGCCACGTCACTGGCAAACACCAGATACCGAGCCTCATGAAATACACGAACCCCCGGGTTTTCATGGGCGTGCCAGACGCACCCGAATACGAGAAAACCGTTGTCGACCCACAAAGAATCAAAGCATTAAGAGCCGCCGCTGAGGCTTAGAGCGATGAGTAATTGAACTTCTGTCCTCCCAAGGAAGCCTCATACATGAGACCCCCTTTTGCCACGGTAAAAACCGCCATGCCGGATGTGTAATCTGACTTGGACTGTTTGCTCCCTGCACCAGCAGTAGTGCCCGCTCCGGTAGATGCAGACGCGTTTGCGCCTTCAGTGAGCGCCACAGCGGATGCTTGGGCCCCAAACTCAAACGAACCCGAGATGAACCGCTCGTAGGCGTTCTCATTTTCAAGGAATATGATTTGGCTAAATGCCTGACCACCCCACTGAAAACCGATCGTCAATTGAGTCATGGTTGACTCGCCTTCCAGGTCGCCTTTTCGAAATACCCATCCTTTCCCATGAGCCCCCCCCTATTCCGATGCCTCCCTTTCCGATAACCGGAAATATGACACAGCCATAGGAACTTTCCCAAAATGAATCCAGAGCCTTCGACCGTTCGAATTCTAAAATGGTTTCGGTGACTTTAAGCTGATCTTTCTCCAGTTTAATGTTTTTCGCTGAGGATTTAAGCTCATCAATAACTGAGGATTTGCTGGCGCAACCGCTCAGTGCTAGCAATAGACCCAACGCTGCGAGGGTAAATACGAATTTACGAAATCTAGACTCCATAGAGAAACGTCTAGGACTAACTCCCTAAACCTACAATCAGAAAACATACATCTTAGGTTTTCAAATTGTCCGTAAACAAGTATTACCGCTTCCAGAACTGAAGGATTTTTGCATAGTCTCATCCATGCGTTTCCCCACGTTCATGCTCTTATTCAGTTTTTCCGTCAGCTCTCCTATTTCCGGAGCGGAGCTCTCAGAGATGGTTGGGGCCGATTCGGGACTCATCAATCCCTTCGGAGTAGCCTTCGACGATCAGGGCGACATGCTCATCGCTGAGTATCTGGGTGGACGGTTATGGCGGTATTCAGGCGGTCAGCCCCTAAAACAAATAGCCGCCGATACTCCTTTTAATGGGATGCACAACTTGGCACGTACTCGGGACGGACGCATCTACATCTCTGATACCCGAGCCAACTTGATACGCATGCTCGATGAAAAAACTGGAGCGGTAACCATCGTGGCTGGAACAGGAGAATTGGGATACAACGGCGATGAAATCCCTGCGATTGGAGCCATGTTGGCGGATCCGATCTCTGTAAGCTTAAGTCCGGACGATAAGCGCTTATACATTGCCGACATCAAAAACGTCCGCGTCAGGTTTATCGATCTGGAAAGCGGTCTCATCCACACCGCAGCTGGCAACGGCCATTCCGGAGTTCCTGAAGATGGAACAATCGCAAGCGAAAGCCCACTACTTGATCCTCGCGGAATGGCTGCAGATAGACACGGCAACCTCTATATTCTATCCCGCAAAGGTCACGCACTACGGGTTGTCCGACCGGATGGGAACATCTATACCATAGCCGGAACCGGTAGACCCCACGCAAGCGATGGACCTGCCCTCCAAGCAGGGTTAAGGGGCCCAAAGCACCTATGTATCGATACCGATGATTCCGTCATCATAGCTGACGCGGAAAACCATCTAATCAAACGCTACGATCCCAAACGGGCTATGCTTACCACCATCCTCAGTAAAGGCCCGAATGGCAACCCACTGAACCGTCCACACGGAGTTTGGGTCAGAGCTGATGGCACTCTCTACGTCTGTGACAGCTGGAACGACCGTATTCTCAAATTAACCCAACGACCACAATGAAACTATCCTGCTGCCTGTGGGGTCTGAACGAACGACCCGGAGCAACCGAATCCGATAATTTGGAGCTGCTCGCACAGCTCGGTTTCGAGGCGATTGACATCTGCCCATCGATGCAAAAATCTACTCAGTCTAAAACCAAGCTCAAAGAACTCGAGCTACAGGTAGGCTGTATATCGATTTCTCACGAAGCACCTCCAGGCAGTACATTCGATACCGACGACGAAAAACAACGGTATCCACTCATTCGCCACACGACAGAAGCAGTTAACCATGCCTCAGAAATGGGAGCTGATTATACCTATGTCGTTCCTGGACCTTTTATAAACGATCGAACTTATACTCACTACGCAGAGCAGTATGCCCAGTTAGCCGAACACGCTCAGGTGCAGGGGGTAAAGTTGGGCATTGAGCATTTTCCTGGCACAGCCTTTCCCTCAGTACTATCGACGCTCGATTTCATCAAAGACGTAGATCACCCGAACCTGTATCTACTTTTTGATATCGGCCATGCCCAAATCAGTAAGGAAGATCCAGCTGAGGTCCTACCACTCGCAGCCGACCGGTTACTCTATGTGCATCTCGACGATAACGACGGAGAATACGACCTCCACCTTGCGCTGACAAATGGGTTACAAACCCGAGAGAGCCTTACAGAGCTATTTTCAGTCTTAAAGGACATTGCTTACGACGGCTTCGTGAGTTTGGAAATGCACCCACAGTTACCCGATCCATTCGCTGCCATCCGGCAAAGTAAGGAACTCATTGATCCGTTACTTTACTAGCAAGTCAGAGAAACTGCTTATTCACAGATTAAAGTTTGAAGGACTGAATACACTAGGCTTCAGTTTCAGGACATTTCACAACCCACGCACATGATCCCTAAATCCCCATTTTTACTAGCGGTTTCACTGCTTGCCAGTCTCGGTTTTCAGTCGCTCTTTGCTGCTACCACAGAAAAGCCTAATGTGTTGCTCATCCTCGTCGACGATCTGAAACCTACTTTGGGGTCATTCGGAGACCCGGTAGCGATCAGTCCGAATATCGACAAGCTTGCTGGAGAGGGCATGCGCTTCGAAATGGCCTACTGCAACCAGTCTGTCTGTATGGCTTCCCGCTACAATCTACTTCTGGGCAGCCGGTCATCTTCAACCGGTTTCTACAGTTTTGGCACCCAATTTCGCGAGGTGTATCCTGACGCAATCACGCTTCCCCAGCATTTTGTAAATAATGGCTATGTTAGCCACTCGATTGGTAAGGTGTTTCATATCGGACACGGAAACACCAACGACGACGCGTCCTGGTCAGTCCCACACCACGCTGACAAAGTCATCGAATACGTATTACCCGAAAGTAATTACCGCGAACTTTCTCGCGAAGAAGGACTGTTCACCAATCAAGGAGCCCGCGACAAAAACGGCAATCTGCGCCCCCGCGGCGCGGCCTGGGAATCTCCAGATGTGTTAGATGATGTTTACGCTGATGGACGAGTCGCACAAACTGCAATCGACCGTTTGCGCTGGCTCAAAGACAACGAGGAAAAGCCCTTCTTCCTTGCGGTGGGGTTTGTCCGTCCCCACCTCCCATTCTCCGCTCCCAAGAAGTATTGGGATATGTATGACAGAGATAAGCTACCCATGCCTGAGTTCGTCGATGCTCCTAAAGGTGCTCCTGCATACGCCGTCAAGAGACGGGGCGAAATCATGGCATTCAAACCGATCCCTACGACAGAACCCTTTCCCGACGACCTCACTCGCCAACTGATCCACGGCTACTATGCGAGCGTTTCCTATATGGATGCCCAAGTAGGTAGATTACTTGAAGGACTGAAAGATTACGGATTTGCCGATAACACCATCATCGTTCTATGGGGTGACCATGGCTGGCACTTGGGCGATCACGGCTCGTGGACCAAACACAGCAACTATGAACAATCGAATCGTATTCCGATTATCATTTCTGCGCCAGGAGTTACAAAACCCGGGTCTGTGACCCACCAGCTAACTGAAACCGTCGATATATATCCCACGCTGGCGGCCTTAGCTGGCCTACCCGCGCCTCAGACGTCCCAACCCATAGACGGCCTTGATCTTACTCCCATCTTGAAAAGCGGTAAGAAACGGATTCGCGACTACGCTTACCACACCTACCCCAAACAAGGCAAAACAGGCCGCTCAATACGAGACAAACGTTATAGACTCGTTGAATGGGCCAACTATGATGGTTCCAACGCCGAGTATGAACTCTACGATTACGAGGAAGACCCTTTGGAAACGGTCAATGTCGCCAGCTCAGATAAAAAAGCCCTGAGCCACATGCTGGCATTACTGGCCCAAGAACCGGCGGCAGTTCCGCAGGTCAAAAGACGGCAATAGATTTCGCTTAGTTAAACGGATTCGCCCGCTGGCAGAGTTGCAGAGCGATTCCGAAAGGATCTCGCATCATGATAAGGCGGGAACCCTCCTGCGGATTGAGTTCTTCGACAAAACTGCAACCTGCTGCCATCAATCGCTCCTTCTCAGCGCCCGCATCGGCGACCTCGAAGGCCAAATGATACAATAGGTCGCTCATCTCAGCGTAATCAGGAAATGGCGCTGACGGATTCGAATAGAGTTCGATAAACACCCGGCCCGTATCGTCCGCCAGGAAACGTGTAAACGGCGCATTCGCCATAGCGACTCGGGCGGTTAGGCCACAGTTTTCGATATACCAGTCCGCTACCTTGGCAGCATCATCCACATTGATAGCGTAGTGCTCAAATTTCATAAAGTGCTGAGATCAACAGACTCCAGGAAATCGGTCAATTGAGATTCATCCGATTCCCGTCAATTCCAGCGATTCATCGCTACTTTTTTGGTCAACGGTTGATCTGCTCGTATACCCACTCAACAAAGCGATTGCGGTGCTCAAAATGCGGATTGTGCCCGGAGTCCTCCCACGTTTCGATGGTCGCTTTTGGAAAATGAAAGCGGATATCGGTAAAGTCTTCCTCCTCGATGTAATTCGACTTACCGCCCTTCAGGAACGAAGTCTTTCCATCAAACACGTCATCTAAGGTTAGAGGATTTTTCGCAATATCCAACAGGGCAGCTTCTATGACAGGCAAATTAGCCAGCCACTTGAAAGAACCGTCCTCGGCCCTTACAACATTTGAAATCAAGAACTGCCGAAAGGCCCAATCATCGAAGTACTTCGCCATGTGATCATCAGCGGCACCGCGGGTTTCCAAAGAAGACAGATCCAGCGTATTCATAGCTTCGAATTCGCGATCGTGCATGGCCGGATAGTCCTTCGGCGCGGAATCCACGACGAATAGTTGATCCACTCTTTCAGGATACCGACAAGCCAGTGCCATAGCTACCTTCCCCCCCATACTGTGTCCAATAATCGTAGCCGTATCCAAACCAAGGTGATCCAACAATTCCAACAAGTCCCCAACCATATCGTCGAAAGTATGGGTTTGGGTGTGCACTGAACCCCCATGGTTTCGCGCGTCGATCAGTATCACTCGATAGCGCTCCGCCAATAGGCGCCCCGCACTGGTCCAGTTTCTCATGGACCCAAGAAGCCCATGAAGTGCCAGGATAGGACGAGCCTCAGAGTCACCCAACTCTTTGAAGTTTAATAGCATTCGGGCAATCCTGCCAACGCATCCGAAAAGATGCAGTACCAAAACACTCCATCAATAGTTGTCAGCGCACAAAGGACTATCAGAAACAAGATACCCAAAGAAATGTTCGATTTTACGCACAGCACCAGAGTTCTCACTCTGGTGCTCATAGAATCTAAACCGATAGCCTACGCCTGACTACGAGCAGCCCCAGCAACAAGACACCGAGAACTCCATAGGAAGCAGGTTCGGGCACTGCAGTCCCAGCGGTTCCAAATATGCGATAGCCGTTCGGATTAGGTGTTTCTAACGGCGGCGCAATCAGATCCCAATCACTCAACAACGGTTGCGGATCTTTTATATCTGTTTGCGCCGCGAGCGTATAACCAGGCCCGTTACCAAACCACCAATACATGTAGCCGATCTCATCAGAGGCAGCGGCCAGCGCCAGATAATAGCTTTTATCCTGCTCCAAGAGGGTCGTATTCGAAAATGATACCTCAGTAAACGGCAGACGATCAAAATCACGATCTCTCCAGACCTCATACCAACGCCAGGTACTGAAAACCTCCACTTGAGTTTTTTCTAATAGCGTTCCCACCTTGCCGCCATCGTCGGTATAAATACCAACGTCGTAGATATTCGCATTTAAATGCTGAGATTTATAAGGACTAAACGGCCAGAGTGGGTCCGGGTTGTCAGGGTTCGGTTTATTGGTGTACAAAACCTGCATCAACGACAGATCGGCGCTGCTTAGATAGGCAGTCGTATTAGGCACAAATGAAGTCGCTATCTTATGACCAGTATCTGCAAGCTTCGTTCTTCCATTGGTCAGCAATTTGTTTCCTACTAAGTAATACTGTTTGTAGTCCTGATTAGAACTTAGATCTTCACTAGGGTTCAGGTTACTCGCGATCAGTAGCTGGCCATAGGATGAAGTCGCGAATAACGTACAGACGCACGCAATATTAATGAAAAAAATACTCCTTTTCATCATTTGAATGGGGTTGAGTTTAGGGGATTAATTTCCTTTTCAGGAATAGATAATTATAATCTCGGTTCAAACGACTGTCAATGAAGCCACCCAGTGCCATAAAAAGAATAATAAACCGTAACTCATCGAGATAGCTCATCTTATTTTTGAAAGGCGGCGATTTTTAGTGCGCGAAAACTACGAGATTCAAAGCAATACAAAGCGCTAGTTTCAAACTCTCACAGTCATCGAAAACATTCATGACCAAAACACCCTTGCAATTTGTATTTCGGGTCTTGGGATGAGACGTTTCCTTCGAATGGCCAAGAAAGCAGCACTCACCCCAATGATGCAGCAGTATTGGGAAGTGCGTAACCAGCTTCCCAAGAATACCCTGCTGCTATTCCGCTTAGGCGACTTCTACGAGCTATTCAACCAGGACGCAGAAATGGGCGCCAAGCTCCTCGGTATCACGCTTACCAAGCGACACGACTACCCCATGGCAGGAATTCCATTTCATGCCGCTGACGCCTATATCGGCAAGGTGCTCAAAGCCGGGATGAAAGTCGCCATTTGCGATCAAGTAGAAACACCCCAAACAGGGAAACTGGTGAAGCGGGCGCTGACGCGAATCATTACGCCCGGAACCACGCTGAACGAGAACCAACTCACCGAAAATCAGAATCACTTTATCTTGGCCGCATCCTGGGACAAGCAAGGCGTGCATGCTTCCTGGATGGATCTGACGACGGGTGAATTCCGCGTTGCGACTGAAACCAGTTTTGATCGCTTGATGCCGATACTCACTTCCATCAATCCCCGAGAGATTGTGTTGCCAGAGGATGGACTGGATGACCTCAAGGCTAAAGCCGACCCCCACTCTGCCACCGAACAGTTTATATTATTCTGCAAAGAGAATGCCTGGTCCGAGATCCCCGGCTACCATTACGACGCCGTGTCAGGAGCGAAGTCTGTGATGGATACACTGGGCGTGTTGAATCTGGATGGGTTCGGTTTATCCATTGATCATTCTGCCATTGGTACTGCCGGCGCATTGGTCTACTACGTTTCTGAAAGTCTCTGCGCTGAACCGAAGAACTTGCGCTCGATACGGCCTTACCGGTCTGACCAGGCTCTTTTACTGGATCCCTCGACCCTGAGGAATCTGGAGATCTTTTCCTCTGCACGGGGAAACCGTGACGGGTCGCTTATACAGGCCATGGACCGAACCTCGACTGCAGCCGGCGCCCGTATGCTGGAAGACTTTTTGGCAGCACCCCCACTCGACCTGGAAGAGCTCAAACGCAGGCAAAATTGTGTCGGTGAATTTCTAGAGGCACCGGGACTCATGGCTGAGTTCTCCGAGACCCTTCGCCTCACTCGCGATATCAAGCGTATCCTGTCGCGCTTGCAAAACCGGATAAGAAATCCACGCGAAATCGGCGGCATACGTGACACCCTGAATGCGATGCCTGCGCTCAAGGCCATTCTTCTTCAGTTTGACGGGCCCAATATCCAGGACCTCGTTGATCGTCTCGGTGACTTTACTAATCTTCAGGAGCTACTCGATCGGGCCGTGAATGACGAACTGCCCAACAAGATGGAAGATGGCGGATACATCAAAGATGGTTACGACGAAGAGCTTGATCGGATGCGCGATCTCATGCGTAACAACAAGACCTGGATCTCCGACCTTGAGGCTCGCGAAAAGGAAGCGACGGGTATCAAGAACATGCGAATCAAGTTCAACAACGCGTTCGGCTATTTCATCGAAGTCTCAAAGTCCAACCTCTCACTAGTACCCGATCACTACATACGCAAATCGACACTGGTTAATGCTGAGCGCTACGTAACGGAAGAGCTCAAAGGAAAAGAGAAAGAGATACTCCATGCTGAAGAAACCAGCAGTACTCACGAAGAAGGACTGTTCAGGACTCTCGTTCAAAAAGTATTGGATGAAGCGGACCGGCTCAATCGATCCGCGGAAACACTCGCAGAAACCGACCTTTTCGTAGGTTGGGCTAAACTCGCTCGAGATTGGGATTATTCTAAGCCTGAGCTCAGTGAATCTGATGAGTTGGAAATCATTGAAGGCCGGCACCCCGTCGTCGAGCAAACGATGCGTGAGGAAGCATTGGGCCTGGCCGGCACTTATTCATTTGTCCCCAACGACACCCGTCTGAGTTCCTCCGACAACCAGATCATGCTCATAACAGGCCCCAATATGGCGGGTAAGTCGACCTATATCCGCCAAGTAGCACTTATCACCTTAATGGCTCAAATCGGATGTTGGGTCCCCGCAAAGAGCTGTAAACTGGGTCTTGTTGATCGAATATTTTCGCGCGTCGGAGCCAGTGATGAACTTGCTCGGGGTAATTCGACCTTCATGGTCGAAATGAACGAGACCGCCAATATCCTTAACAACGCAACGGACCGTAGCCTGATCATTCTTGATGAGATCGGCAGAGGCACCAGCACCTACGATGGTCTCAGTATCGCCTGGTCAGTAGTGGAACATCTCCATGAAGATGAGACAAAAGGCTCTAAGACGCTTTTCGCTACCCATTATCACGAACTTACCAAGCTCGAAGAAAGCTTGTCACGACTTCGCAACTACAGTGTCGCGGTGAAGGAATGGAACGATGATATCATCTTTGTAAGACAGGTAGTTCGAGGCGCTGCGGACCGTAGCTACGGAATCCACGTAGCTCGTCTTGCAGGTCTTCCAGCTTCGGTGATCGAACGCGCAAAGACGATTCTGGAACACCTTGAAAACGATCAAACGGTTCAGGACGAGGTCACTGAATCTGCTCAACAAGTGAGTAAAAAATCGAAACCAAAATCGAATCTACCGGATTCCAAAAAGCCTAACACCGACCAACTAGAATTTTTCTAGGGTTGGTCAGCCTGTGAGCAATGCCCCGTCTTCACAACGACCCCTAAAATAGTCGCGAACTGCGGCGTGCAGTGCGGGCTTATGCGAATTCCAG
>CALGUT010000245.1 GCA_937920335.1 uncultured Opitutales bacterium | reverse complement strand
GCTTTGTGACCTTGCCTGAGTCGTTGCTACTTCGGATAGGAGGATACTCCGTGCGCCAGCGTCCGATCGGATCAAACGATTCCAATACGAATCCGATGGGATCAATCTTTTTGTGACAACCGGCACAGGACTCCTCGCCCATATGCGCCGCCAGCATCTCACGAGGTGACTCCGCTTTGGTGGTGTCAGGCGTGAGGGCCGGAACCGCGTCAGGCGGTGGCGGCGGGGGATTACCGAGTATATTTTCCAGAGCCCAGACGCCGCGAAGGACTGGTTGGGTATCGACGCCATTGGCTGTGGCTGTCATAACTCCGGCCATTCCTAATACGCCGCCGAAGCGACCACCGCTTTCGAGTGAAACGCGCTGCATGGTCTTGTTGTCGTTCTTGCTGCTCTTATTGAACGCGGGAAGCTCATAGATGAATTTGGCAACTGCACCGGTGGTATAGGTAAAGTCTGGGTCTACGAAGTCTTCAATAGGTCGATTGTCATCGAGGATTTCGCGGAAGACCATGTGGGCTTCCTGGATATAGGCTTCTTTTTCCGTATCCGTGTATTTGAAGGTTCGTGGCTTCTCAAAAAGGTTAGCATCGGGGACCAGGTTTTCCAGTTCGTTGAGGTCCAGCCATTGACCGAGAAAGCTCTCAACGAAGTTATTCGATTTGGTAGTTCCGATGAGCCTGAGGGTATGCTTTTTCAGTATCTCAGGTTTCAAGATGGCTCCGCTGGCAGCGGCTTTCTGGAGCTTCGAATCGGGTGGCCGAGAGGTGAGGAAGTAGGAGAGCCGGGATGCCAACTCATAACTATCAAGCGGGCCGTCACTAAATCCTCGGTACAGAAAATAGGGTGACTTGAGAGCGGTTCTGACCGCGAGATGAAAACCGTCTACGAGGCGCCCGGTTCTGTGGGATTCGGCTTGGATGAGATCGGAATATTCCTGTATAATGTTTTCGTCGACCGGACGTCTAAAGGCCTTTGAGAGGAATCGGTTGAGGAAAGCTTCGGTGTCGTTTTCGATTCCCACCAGCTCAGCTGCTTTTTCTTTCCAGTAAAGATCTTCCTGACTGTCTTCGAGGCTCAACGGCCCCGAGACTGAAACATACCGAATTTCCAACGCGGGACCCTCTTCAAACAGTTTGTAGGATAAGGTTTCAGCAATAGAACGTTTGTCACTGCTCATCTGTGTGATGAGTTCACTCAGCTCTTCTCCAACGGGCGCAGGAGGAAGTGCGTCAGCGTCAATGAAGGCATACACGTCTTCGAGGCCGATTCTACCGCGAGTTACTTTGCCACCGGCTTGTTTGAACCCTGCGGCGAGCGTGGGATCCTTGGTCAAGAGGGATTGAATGAAACCCCTCAGGCGCTGAGGTTCTTCGCTGATCATTCCGTTGGCATAGTGGAATGTGAGGGTTTCACCTTTCTCGAGTAGGGCCTCTACATGGAATCGCTGCCCGGAGCTGCTCCTAATCTCGAAGCTTCCCAGCTTTCGGAGGTCAGTCACATTATTCGAGGCTGCATCCGCTGCCTCCACGGCGTAAAGGTTAGCGATTGCGCTAACACCTTCGGGCGTGTTGAAAGAGGACAGATCGATCGACAGCTTATAGATGCCCGTTGTCGGAGCTTCAAAGTGAGTCGGCCAACTTGCGCTGTGAGCGACCTGTGGGGTGTTACTGACCAGCCGCATGACACCGTCGACCGCTAAGCCGGAGGAATAGGCGAAGGTGAAATCTGTCCCTGAGATCTGAAAGACTTCAGGCTCCACGTTTTTTCGGATGGGAGGAAACAGTTTTTCGGCCAGATCTGTTGCTACGTTGGAGTAGGCCTCCAGGAGAGGTCCGGAAAGTGTCAGTGCTTCGGCCTGATTGTCGAAGCCATGGGATTCGTTGTCCTTTGGAAACCCGTTTGGGAGCTCGTAGTTAATTCCGAACAGATCGTCGATGGTATGTTTGTACTCGCGGCGATTTAGCCTTCTTAGTTCGGTCCCCCCAATCGGACTGTGTTCCGAAAGCATAGAATCCAACCAGTTCGCCAGCTCTCCGCGTTCGCTTTGAGTAGGCTGTTTCTTTTTCTCGGGAGGCATCTCACCAGTCTGAATGACCTTGATGACCCGGCTCCAAAGATGGATGGATTCAGGTTCTGCCCAGTTGACGGAGAGCTTATCCAGATTGATTTCGCCCTTGTATTCGACGTCGTCGTGACAGCTCAGGCAATAATTGTCCAGAATGGCGAATGACGACTCGGGGATTTCGATGGGATTTTCTGCATGAAGAAAACCGTACGACCCCAACAAGCCGAGAACCACGGTGGCGAGACAGCGGTATCTGGGCATCTTTTGTTAAGCCAGAATCTGGTTCAGGTTCCGATTCGCGTTCGAGAACTGATTGGTTTCTACGCCGAGTTGCTGAAGCAGGGTGATATACAAGTCACCCAGAAGTGGTGCATGGGCCGCTTCGCGGTCAAACGCATGATGGCTACCGTGTTTGAGACCACCCCCGGCCAGGATAATCGGCAGGTTTGCATTTGAGTGTCGACTTGCGTCACCCATACCTGCGCCCCACATGACCAGTGTTGAATCTAGAAGGGGCGTTCCATCGGAATCCGTCTTTGTCGTCAATTGATCGAGGAAACCAGCCAACAGCTTCATGTGCTGGGCCTCCACTTTGATCAGGTCGGCGATCATCTCAGGATTGTTTCCGTGGTGAGATAGCGCGTGATAACCAGCAGAAAGCATTTCGCCATTGATGGTGAATACTTGTCCCAGACCTGGCAGAAACATCGTGATGACTCGGGTTGAATCGGTTTCCAACGCGAGAGCCATGAGGTCGTACATCAAAGCCTGATTCTCAAGCATGAGGGTAGGAGCAATTGGATCGTAAGTGGGCAGTTGATAATCCACTACCGGACGAGGGTCATGCAGGCCTTTGAGCTGACGTTCCATACGTCGCTCCAAGTCGCGGACGGAGCTAAAGTATTCTTCTAGCTTGTCCTTGTCGCTGCTACTGACGCGATTCTGCAGGTGTTTGGCTTCACTTGTCACCTTATCGAGTGAACTGTGTCCACTTTTTATTAAATACTCGGTGCGGTCTACATCGTTAGGAAGTCCGAACAGCTTTTGATAAACCACGCTTGGGCGTTCCGTCATCGGGAGTGGAATCCCTTCCTGGTTGAATACCATTTGTTGGCGGAAGCTGCCTTTCCCGGCGCTTAACTGCAACGACTCAAAACGGGTGTGGGTTCCAACCTGCTTTGCGGCAATTTGATCGAGCGTGACGTCGCCAACGTGATTTCCGCAGAGGTAGTTGTCCCAGCTGTTATGACCATTCGGGGCCCGGTGATCCAAGCCGGAAAAAAGAGATAAACGATCTTTGTGCCGAATGAGGTCATTCAACAAAGGAGTGGGAGTGTAGTTATGTCCGGTTTCGGTGGGGAACAACGACGGTCCGTGCAGTCCAAGGTTCGCACCTACGCAGACCAGCCGATTGGCCTTTGCCGCTTGTTCAGCGATTCCGGTTGCAGCGGAGAGCTTCGGCAAAGAGGCCAAAGACGGGAGGGCGAGGGAGACTCCGACGGTTCTTAGAAACTGTCTACGGTTTAGGGTATCGGTATACATGACTTACTTAGGGACTATCTGTTCTAGGAAGAATAACGGGAAACGAAAGCTAAAAAGGCTGCCGGTAAATGAAAGAAACCGGATTTGGATAGGAATTCGCAGAATTATTTGCGTGTGTGGTGCGAAGGGTATGCTAAGTTTTTATGCTCGATTATTCCCCGTTATGAAATCCCCGATACTTCTATTAATTCTATTCACGTCGCTCCTTTCCCTGAGTGCCGAGAAGCCGGACTTTGTTATCTTCACGGATGATGATCTGAGTCAGTTCGATATTACGCCCTATGGCTCCAAGGATGTCAGGACGCCTAATTTTCAAAAATTGGCGGATGAAGGGATGCGATTTAATCAAGCCTTTATAGCGTCTCCCGCCTGTGCACCGAGCCGAGCGGCGATGCTCACTGGTTTGATGCCTGCCCGAAATGGTGCGATGGCCAACCATACTTATAAAAAGGAGGGGGTTGCTTCGCTCCCTCCGTTGCTGGGTGAATTGGGTTATGAGATCGCAGCCTTCGGTAAGGTGGCTCACGGAAGAGGTCCAGATGCAAAGCGACATGGCTTTGATCATATCGAGCCAAAGATGGATCGCGACACCATCGAAGCCTGGCTGAAGCAGCGAGACTCAGACAGACCCTTGTGTCTTTTTGTGGGTACGCATTCTCCCCATGTTCCTTGGCCTGCCAATGATGGTTATGATCCAGATGAATTATGGCTACCGCCTAATCATATCGATACAGAACAGACCCGCGCGTTTCGGGCACGCTATTATACGGATATTGAGATTTCGGATACAGAATACGGATATGTGCGAGAGCTGGCCGAAAAATATTTAGACGATAATCGGCTTACAATCATGTCTTCGGATCATGGTTCTCAATGGCCGTTTGCAAAATGGAACCTATACGATGCGGGTATCCAGGTTCCGTTTTTGGTTTCGTGGCCCGGACATATAGAACCGGGTACCATGACGGAAGCGATGGTTAGCTGGATCGATATTTTGCCGACTTTGATTGAAATTGCTGGAGGTGATGCGGGTAGAGACATCGATGGGCAGTCGTTTGCAAAAGTCCTGAAAGATCCGGACGCCTCACATCGTAACCGAATCTTCACTATCCACGATAACGACGGTCGGGCTAACGTTTATCCCATCCGTTCCGTTCGCACAGATCGCTGGAAATATATCCGCAACCTCGAACCTACCTGGATCCATAGCACCCATTCCTACCGCTTCCGCAAAGACAACGCGGGGGCGTATTGGTGGAGCTGGGATAGAGCAGCAGAGAAATACCCAGAGGCAGGAGCAGTTGTTGCCAAATACCATACCCGACCTACGGTAGAACTCTACGACCTCGACAGCGATCCTTGGGAACTCAACAACCTGGCGGCGCTTCCGCAATTCACTGACAAGCTACTTCAACTTCGAGCCGAACTGGACGACTGGCTCAGCAGCCAGAAGGATCCTTTGAGCGTGGAAGTAGAGCCTTGGCACTTCGGGGATGCTGATTTTCTTGAGCCATTTACAAACAGTAAAGATTGGTAGCGTGCTTTCTTTGATCTCGTATTTAACGCCTCTGGATTGATTGCCTGTGCGGTAAAAACTAAGGGGTTTCGTAAAAAGTTTCTCCTGATCTGCTGAGAGATTTTACATACACCCTAGGCTATAGAGAGTTTTCTCCTCAAAATACCCCGATTCCACGTTTTCTCGGCAAAAACGCAGGGTGAATGTAAATTTCGGTTTTACATAGAGGGGGTAAAAGTAAAAACGCTGCAAATAGCTTGTCAGAGGCCCGTAAAGCGGAGTTTCCGGTTCGTGCGCGAAT
>CALGUT010000244.1 GCA_937920335.1 uncultured Opitutales bacterium | reverse complement strand
GGCGATACGGTGACGCCCGAAATATTTGCCCAGATCGAACTCATGCGAGAGCATCGCGCGGAGCCACTCATCTTTCCAGTAGCGGTTGTCTTTTTCTATTTGAGCTTCGAAGTAGACTTGGCCGAAGTAGGCATTGGGGGAACCATCCGGAAGAAGAGGGTTTGGGTCACCAAACATATCGGGCGGACCGCCGAGGCGAAAGCTACCCCGGTCATATTCGTGCCGTGCATAGGTGACTTCAAAAAACGTATTTTCGCCGATTTTTTGTTCGATATTTGCGGTCATCATATCGATGTCCCGTGTGCCGCGCATATGCCAGGGACCTGACGTTGAGGCAAATATCGGAACTTCAAATACGCCGCCATTAGCGGGATCGTTGATCTTGTTGTTCTCGTTGGTGAAATGGAGGTCGGTGTTATCCGCATTCGTGACGCGATACCTGCGAGTCTGACGTTGGGTCTGCAAATTTACGACGCCGTCAAAATTGTCGATATAAGTGACTCGTTGCTGATTGTAGATACCGTCAATTCCGACATCTGGATTTGCTGCACCATTTACGGTTGCGGGTCTGCCGCTCTCGATCCAGAGACTGGCTTGGTCAGCCGGTCCAAATGGAGTCGTCGGGGAATCAGTCACATCACCGATTTCGTATTCTATATTGAAGGTAGTTGACTCGGTCGGACGCCATTGGAGGGCCAAGTGATAGCGCTTGTCTTCACGGTATACGTGGGGGCGGGTATTATCTTGATTCTCATTGTAGAGTGCGTTGAAACGAATCGCCAACTTGTCTTCCATCAGAACGTGGTTTACGTCGATGGATGTGCGGAATCGGTTTGCGTCTCCAACAGTGATGTCCAACGTGGAGAAGTTGATATACTTGGGTCGTTTGGTCGATGTGTTGAGAACACCACCGGGAAGTCCGATACCGAATAGAATAGAATTTGGTCCCCGTGATTCGTCGATACGTTCTACGTTGAAAACGTCTTGGTCGAGGCGAGTTTCGAAATAGTTTCGAGCCTGACCTGCATCGAGACCTCTTACGCGGTAACGGGCATCAAACGCTGTCAGCTGATTGGCTCCAAAGTCACCATCGACGTCCGAAAGTTCGGGAGTCATATTCACGGAGTAGTCGAGCACCTCTTCCAGCATGTCGGCGCCGATATCGCTGATGAACTCTGCGGTATAGACTGAGATTGGAGCCGGTGTATCTTTCAAAGCCGTATTCATACGACTACCAGCAAGGGTGTTTTGAGCGGCGTAGCCGACATCTTGGGAGACATCCACCTCGAATGGAGATAGATTGTAGATATCCTCCTCACTGTCCTGAGCGGAGAGATGGTAAGTGAGCGGTAGCAGGATTAATGCGGCCGCAATTGTAGTGTTTGTTCGTTTAGTCAGTATCATAGTTGGTTGTGATTTGAGAACTCAACTGGGTACGCAAATAGGTAGGGGAAGCCGTCTGAATACAAAGAGGAGCGATTAGGAGTTTGCTGTTTGGGGTATTAGGGTTATCTGTAGTTTTGAAAGGAGAGGCCCAATCTACAGGTCAGACCAGCTTTTGAAATACTGCTGATAGTTTAACAGTAAACTACTCGTTGTCTCCAACTTGATCTTCGGCATTGGTGATCTGGATATTTCTATTGTCGAGTCGAGAGGAGTGTCTTGCCAGCGTTCCAGCGCCCGTTGGTTTCGATGATCTGTTGATGTGGGGGCACGCCTTGTTCTCGGTTACAGATTAATTGGTCCAAAAGACGAACACCCGTCTGAGCAATCGATTCTGATTTTTGATCAATACCGGAAATTTCGGTCTTCAGTTTTGTGGAAAGTGAGACGTAGCCGATATCATCGGGAATTCGATAACCTAGTTCTTTGAGTAATGGGTAGATCTTTGAAAAAGCAGACACGATCACTTGGGGTTTCCAGGTTTTAATCCATGCGTCTAACTGTGTGGGATCGCAGTCTTGATTACTTTTGAAAGTAAGGGGGGGGATGTAATGAGGTCTACCGACATATTTGTGCTGGTAATGATTGTGAGCGGCTTCCCATTCACCGTAGTTCTGGCTAATAGTGTGTTCAGCGAGTACCAGTCCGGCGTTTTTATAGTTCATGCTGCTTAGTTTCTCCCAGACCATATGCATGGAGGAGAACCGATTGATCCGGACACAATGTAAGCTTGCGTCCTTTGGACCGTCGCCTAACCAGAGGAGTGAAAAGTCTTCCAGGATGGATCTCACTTTGTCTATGGGACAGTTTGATTGATAGACAATGAGACCGACGACCCCTCTGGAAGTTAGGATCTCTTTTACTCGGTTAGGGTTTAGGGCTGGGTCTCCCGCCCAAATACTATTGAGGTTGTATCCTAATAGTTTGGTTTCCTTTAGAGCACCATTCCAAAAGTCACGGGCGACTCTTCCTTCATTGAGCATGGATTGATGAGTTTCACCAAATTGAAGAAAATTGATATTCGTACTCTGTTGTTTGGGCCGAGTGGTATCTCGATAGGCACAGAGAGCGCTCATCATCGGGTCTCGGGTATAACCCAGTTTTTCGGCTATTACCCGTATCTCTTTAATCTTGGCCTTGCTGATCCGCTTGCTTCCTCGCATCGCCAGCGAGACAGCAGTTACGGATACTCCCGATTCAGTGGCTATGTCCCGGAGGGTTACTTTTCGCATCGTTTAACAGTAAACTAAAAAGATGGATTTTGTGCAAGTTGATAGTCTATTTGATCCTTCCCGTATCCGATAGAAATCAGGAATCGCGTTGACGATTACTACTTTACTCAAATGATTCAGACTATGAAAAATTCCCTAAGACTCATTCCGATTGTGTTACTCATTACCGCCGTGTCTGCATTTGCCGGACTGGATGTTGGTTCCAAAGTGGATCCGTTTATTGCAAATACCGATAATGGTGATCTGTGGCAGCTATCTGAGCAGATTGGTAAAAAGAACATTGTCGTCTATTTTTACCCAGCTGCGATGACCGGTGGTTGTACGAAGCAGGCCTGCGCTTATCGCGACCAATCTGCAGCTCTCAATGAAGTAGATGCGATCGTAGTTGGCGTAAGTGGTGATTCGGTCAATAACCTTAAGCTTTTTAAGCAGGCTAATGATCTGAATTTCCCGTTGTTATCCGATGCGGATGGAAGTATAGCCGAGCAATTCGGTGTGGCGACACGGGACGGAGGATCTATCGAACGGGAAA
>CALGUT010000243.1 GCA_937920335.1 uncultured Opitutales bacterium | reverse complement strand
TTAAAAATCGTTAGTTTGCAAATACTTCGGTTAAAAATCGTTCATCCGTTACTTGAACTTCATTGGTGTCTGTCATTTAGTGAAGAGCGATGGTAAAAACCTTTGAGGAAGCGTGTGAATTCGTTCTTGAGAACAAGGTTGTGACGGTTTTTGGAAGTAAAAACTCTCCGTTCCCGTCCCTTTGGGATATTACCGCTCTATCTGAAGAAAAACCCCAGGAGGGCGGCTGGTGCGAAAAAGTCGTCGCGGTATGGGCCTGGAAAAATGAGATTCCGAATACCTTTCCGGATGAAGTGTTTTATGGAAAGCTTCCGGGAGGCGATGCTGTGCTGATGGAGATGGAATACCTGCGGACGGTTCATTATCCGAAGTACTACCAGTCTGTTGATGAACTGGATCCGTTGTCTCGAGGCGTGTTTGAATACGTTCGCGTTGAACCCTGGTTTACCGGGGACTTGCGCAACGTTTCCATGGCTGAGTTGGGTTGTACGAAAAGTCGCTTTGATACCGCCCTCAAGAAACTCCAGATTAGCTTGAACATAGCACGATCAAATGACCCATCGTTGACGAAGGATCAATGGTTGGTTTTCAGTGATCTCTATCCAGAGATAGCCGCGGGATCTGGAGATTAAACGGCGGTTTTAGGTGAGGTGTTTGTTAAAGAAGTCGATGGTCCGTTTCCACGCAAGCTCGGCGTTTTCCTCATCGTAACGAGCCGTGGAGTCATTATGGAATCCGTGGTTTGCGCCGGCATACATGTGCATGGTGTAGTCATTCTTATTGGCCTTTAAGTCGGCTTCGTATTCTGGCCAGCTGGCATTAACGCGTTTATCAAGCTCAGCGAGTTGAATGAGGAGTGGTGCTTTGATGTTCTTGCGAATTTCCTTGGCGGCCGGGGTGCCGTAGAAGGGGACACCGGCGTTCAACGTATCGGGCGCTGCGGCTGCAAGCATGTTCACTACATAGCCGCCAAAGCAAAAACCGACAGCGCCTAGTTGCCCGCTACTGAGTTCGTGGTTTTTTAAGAATGCTGCTGCTGCTATAAAGTCCTGCTCAATTTTCGCGCGGTCCATCGATCCTTGCATTGAGCGACCCTCGTCGTCGTTACCGGGGTAACCACCGAGAGGGTGGAGTGCATCCGGTGCGAAGGCAATAAACCCTGCTTTGGCAGCTCGTCTGGCAACATCTTTAACATAGGGATTCAGTCCGCGGTTCTCGTGGATGACCAGCACGACGGGTGCTTTGCCAGAAAGGTTGGCTGGAGTTACGAGATAACCGCGGCCTTCGTTGTGTCCTTTTGGGGAGGGGAAGGTCGTGTATTTGGCCTTAATATCCGGGTCATTGAAAGAAATCTGATCGGCTGCTGCGTAGTTGGGCAAGAGGCCTGATAGTAGTATTCCCATGGTTAAGCTGGCAGTCGTAATGGTGGTGAGTCGTGCCATGAATGTTCGTCGATCAATCAATCCGTGGGCGTATTCGTCGTACCAGTCGAAAGCCTCTTGGGGAATTGGGTGATGGGTGGGTGTTTCTAATGGTTCTTTAACGGACATGATTCTGTGGGTTGATTATTGATTGAATTTATGAAAATTAAGGATGGGTCGCCAGATCGTTTTAAATGGATAATGCGGCGCTCACGATTCGGATTGTTAGTTGGCGGTACGTTTGGCGTCAATGCTAAGGGACTAGTGCTCAGCGATTCTCCTAGGACAAATCTGGTTCAGTTTGAGATTTGATACCACAAGGTTTGTCTTGCCGGGCAATTGTAGGAATCCGATGATTCGGCCGGATCTATGAGCAGAATTCTTTTTCAGACGTTAGTACTATTAATTGGGGTGAATG
>CALGUT010000242.1 GCA_937920335.1 uncultured Opitutales bacterium | reverse complement strand
TTGTGGGGCGATCATGGCTGGCACCTTGGAGATCTGGGTATCTGGGGAAAACACACGGCTTTCGAGCACGCATTACGTTCGCCCTTAATTATTAACATACCAGGAATGCGATTTCCTGGAAAATCGACCGAGGTCATTGTTGAAACTGTGGATATATATCCGACGCTGGCTGAGTTGTTTGGTTTGACACCGCCTGACGGATTAGGAGGCAGCAGCCTTGTTTCAATCCTAAATCATTCAGAAGCAGACAACTCCGGTGTGGCCATCGGCTATCATCGACCTTGGGCTTTTCAAGACAATCCATTCGCTCCGGGGCCTTGGGCCAAAACCATCCGCACGGACAGATACCGATTCACCCGATGGACTACAGAGATTGATGCAGGCGAGGTTGTCCAAATAGAACTTTACGACCACCAAAAAGATCCTGAGGAATCCCGGAATGTCGCCAGAAATTTCCCCACTGTTGTGAATGCGTTAATGAAACGACTAGATGAGGGGCTTTAAGCAGGATTGATCTATTCCAACAAAACGAATTCAGAGCTGACCATTAAACCGCGTTCATCTGTAGTAGAAAAATAAAAGGCCGTCGTCCCACTCGGAATCACTGCTGTCAGCATGGACGCTGAGAGCGTTGAGAAGGCTTCCTCCCATAATCGTTCTGGCCAAGGAGCACTATCCAAGGTATAATAGAACTTGGCTTCGGTCACCTTTACGGAGGATGTATAAGAAACAGACGCCCGCTTCCGCATTACCTCAGGCTTCTCAAACTGAATAAGCGAATCTCCATGTTTAACGATACTATCTGCAAATGCATAAATCTCTTCAGGAGCCCATCCGGGTCCGTGCCCATGACGCATCCTCAATTCATAACGCATCGTGGCCGGTCCGTTTACGGCCCGTGCAGATTTTTGCGTAGAGGGCATTGGGAAATGTTTATCATTCGTACCATTCACCCAGAGCGTAGGTATGTTAACATTTTCAAAGTAGGCCGAGCCATCGAAATACGCATTTACGATCTCTGTGTGTTTCCCCGGCTTGATAGCTAATCCCTGATTCCCGTCTGAGTCCGGCAGGAATCCGCACCCGTATACGGGGATGGCGAATCTGAAGCGATCGTCTACGCCCATGATGGTGCTTGTGAGCGTCCCTCCCCAGCTGATTCCGGTGATGCCGATTTTGTCAGCATTCACTTCTGGAAAAGATCGGATAAGTGAGTGCGCCAGAATTGCTTGGGCCACTGCGTGGTAGTACCACTGTTCTTCTATTGGATCATCGTAGTTTTGAAAGATACCTAACCGTCTTAAGCCGGGATTCTCAGTCGGCAAGCGAGGCCCGCGGGGTTCTTCCGATTCTCGAATCGGATAGTGTCCCTCCAAATCCATGCTAATAGCCGCGTAACCATGGTCATTCCATTTCGCTACCCATTCATTGAAGGCTGTGCCACCGCCACCATGCACACATACTACAGCTGGCCAGCCACCTTCGGGAGTTTTTCCCTTCGGCGAGCTATAGTAGGCAAACACCTGCACGCGCTTTCCATTAACTGGAATGGAATCATAAAGAATTCCCGTCATGCCTTCCTGGGAGGCATTGTCCGTTTCCTCCCATTTTGGAATCGAAAAAAGTGTATGCAGATCCCAGGGACCTATTTGATCTGCATAAGATGCAGAACTAAGGATTAAGCATAAGAAGAATTTCGTTATATTACTCATCGAGATTTGTTCTCAGTCTAGGCTGAAGCTTATTTATAGCAGATAATTGCTCTGAGTTACTTCAGTAGCGAGAGTGATTCAGGTGAAACGGAATTATCCATGTATATTTCCAGGTTGATTAATAAAGGATACCGAACCCGTTGAGCTTGTTCTAAAAAATGAGTCATTTGTGCTAAACTAGACCTTGATTCCGGAATGGGAGTGTCCTTCTAAAAATCTCTTACTGAGCCATCTTTGGCCTTCAGGCGAGGTTGCATGGTGGTATCATTAAACGGAATGTTAGCCGCAGCGGCCTCATCCAAACTGACCCCCAAGCCTGCACCCTCTAGCGGAAGCGCGTAACCATCTACCACCGTAGGAAATGGTTTCACAACCTTAGTATTCTGCCTCGCGCTGAGAATCTGGCCTCCCTCCATAATGGTAACATTCGGAATGGCCAAAGCTGAATGAAGAGTCGCTGCGGATCCTAAGGCTCCTGCATTGTTGTGGGGAACCAGATTGATGTAATACACCTCCGCCATCGCGGCGATTTTCTTCATTTCGCTGATACCACCACAGTGGTTAACATCCGGGCGTAGATAGTTTACATACTGATTTTCAATCGTCTCACGAAAGTCCCACTTACTGTGATACCGCTCACCAATCGCCAGCGGTAAGTCAGTGTGCTCCCGTAACCACTTTAGCGCTTCTGGGTTTTCATGACGAATAGGGTCTTCGACAAAGAACGGACGAAAAGGCTTAGCCATTTCGAACAACTTCAGAGCCCATTCCGGATCGTAGCGGCCATGCACTTCCAAAATCAAATCGACGTCCTCTCCAACAGCTTCCCGTAACGCCTCAAGGTATTCTATTTGCTGATATACTGCTGTCTTGTGATCATGAAAGTCGTTGGCGTCGTGACTATGAAACGCACGGAAGCGAATCGCGGTGATTCCACGGGAAACCTTCTCCTTGGCCTGATTAGCCGCCTCCGCCGCAGTCATACCAGTTATGCCACTGTATAATCGAACAGACGTCCGAGCCAATCCCCCAAGCAATTGATAAACCGGCATTCCCGCCATCTTGCCTTTAATGTCCCAAAGAGCTTGGTCGATACCTGCGATAGCTGATCCCGTAGAGGGGCCACCGCGCTGGAATCTTCGGCGGAAGCAACTTTGCCAGAGGTATTCGATTCTCTGAGGGTCCTCCCCGATTACATAGGGATACAAGTCTTTAAGCATGCCCTCCACACTGAATGGCAGGAAATGATTGGTCGCATCGCCGTATCCAACAATCCCTGCATCCGTCTCAATCCGAACATACACGTCGCGCCCCGTCATGATTGTATCGCATTTGGTGATCTTGATCTTCGGGATCTTACGGTGAGACAAATCGACAGGAATTTTCTGAGCACTTGATTGAGCAATCGCCGGGGTTGAACCCATGGCCAAAAGCCCTCCGGCTCCAGCAACAGATTTAATGAGGTTTCTACGATTCATGACAGCAGTGGGTATAGATATTCAGTGTTGGGGTTAAAATTCGATAATATCCAAAGTAGCACTATACGTGCAATTATTTACGCATTCGCGAAAGACTGTGCTTCGCAGGGTTAGTTGGAAGAGATT
>CALGUT010000241.1 GCA_937920335.1 uncultured Opitutales bacterium | reverse complement strand
GCTCGATCTCCCTATGTGAGGAAAGTGTGGGGATTAGGCCGTGGGTAAATAGCATGTAGTCCTCTTGTGGAAGAACGGATGATAAAATAAGAATGGGCCATCCGGAACCGATCTCTCTCAGGCGTGCCGCTTCTTCAACATTGGCGACGGCGAACAAATCTGCAGCGCATTGCATGAGCCGGGTAGCTGTCTGAGCCAAACCATGTCCGTAGGCATCTGCTTTAACGACGGCGACATAACGAATATGTGGCGGCAAAGCAGAACGAATTTTGTGAAGGTTGCGTTCTAGGGCGGCCAGATCGATTTCGGCCCAGCAGCGCTCACGATGTTGGAGTTGAGGGTTCATTGGGTTTAACGGTGGCGTTCCGGTGTCCACGTTTTAAATTCAGGTTTTTTGACAAGATAGGCTGTTGGCTTATCGGATTTTTCCAGCAGCTCGAGGAATGGGGCCGATTTGCCCAGTGGTTCCAAATCGTAATCAATGACCTCAGATCCCGGTGCTTTGCCTGGGGAATGAATACGTTGCTGAATAAAATAGCGTTCATCGGGCCAACTCTCAATGGCTGACTCAGCGACGATTTCTATCGTTGAATAGTCTCCGGATACGGCGGTGCTACATCCGTTCCAGGCGTGTTTTCGAAAATCTGAAAATACCGCGAATTCTCCAGATTTACCGCTATTTTCCCGAATCATGCAGATCGCCGCTTCGAGGCTCTTGTAACCAAATATGGGCTTGGTTTCTGAATTGAGAGCGTTCCATGTTCGAATTGCTATCGCGTTTATACGGATGCCTAGCGTTGAACCGGGTCCCTCGCAATAAGCGAATCCGGAAATGTCTTTGAGGCCGAGTTTCGCGCATGCGAGTACCTCTTTAACTGCGTCAAAAAGCGCTGCCCCTGTTTCTCCTGTTTTGGAGACATAGGAGATCCATCCGTTTGATCCCAGGACTCCAGCGCGTATGCCGGGGCAGCTGCAATCGGTTACGAGTAGTGGAAATGGAATCTCTAGCGTCTTAGGCATCAGTCTGAAATAGTGAGCTAAGGCTTCAGGAATGCTGGAATCAACGCCAAAGGAGCGTAATTCTTGGTAATTTCACCGCGCTATTTAGGCATTGACCCGCTCTTTCAGGAAATGATCATAAAGCGCTTTTTTATCCATACCCAACCGCAGAAATTTATCGTGAGTATTCAAGTAGAAGACGTTAGTGAATCCAGGAAGAAAGTCACTGTAGTGATTGAAGCCTCTGAAATCACAAGTGAGCAGACCCAGCTGGTAAGTCAGTTCTCCCAGCAGGCACGAATCCCAGGCTTCCGTCCCGGCAAGGCCCCTGCGAACATGATTATCAAGAAGTATGGTAAGGATGTTGCTGAGGAGCTTAAGAAAAAGGTGATTTCCGGCGCTTACGAAAAAGTAACCAAAGAAGACAGCTTTAAGATTTTCAATGTGGTTGACCTGAAAGAGGGTGACATTGAAGCGGGGAAAGATGCGTCCATTGAATTCATAGTAGATATAGAGCCTGAAATAGAGTTGCCCGAATACAAAGGCATCGCGGTAACTGCACCGGCATTTGAAGTTACGGAGGAAGAAGTGGACGAAACCGTTTATACCCTTCGGTCCCAGCGTGCTGATTTTGTGGAGAAAGAAGAGCCGGCCGCCGAATCAGACTACGTACAACTTGGCTATGAAGGTTTTCTAGATGGCGCGCCATTGGCAGATACGCTGCCTGACCAAACGATTTACACTAAACAGAACACCACTTGGGAAGAAGCCGGAACAGAGCGGGCCGATTTCCCTGGATTGGCAAAAGAGCTTGTCGGATTGAAAAAGGGCGATGAAAAGGAAATCACTGTCGATTTTCCGGACGACTTTTCTGTCGAGGCCCTTCAAGGAAAATCTGTAGTCTACAAGTTAAGTATTTCTGAGGTGCGGGAGAAGAAACTACCGGAGATGGATGAAGAGTTTTTCAAGGCGATGAACGTCGAGTCCGAAGAGGCGATGCGTGAGAACGTGCGCAAGGATTTGAATAATCGTAAGGAGAATGAGTCCAATCAGATTAAACGAGAACAGATCATTAACTTTTTGAGTGATAAGACCGAATTGGCGTTACCGCAATCTGCTGTAGACAGCGAAGCGGCAAATCTCCTGCAACAACAGCTACAACAGCAAGCGCAGGCTCAGACAGCTATTGAAGATCCTGAAGCAGCCCAAGCGGCTATGCGTGAGGAGGCAGAGAAGGAAGCCAATCGTCGGGTGAAAATTAACCTGATTCTCCACAAAATTGCGGAGACTGAAAAGATTCAGCCCAACGATCAGGATTTCCAAGGCATGATTTTTCAGGAAGCGATGTATACCCGCCAAAAACCTGAGGATATTGCTAAAGAACTTCGAAAAGACCAGGGCCGCTTGCGGTCTATGCATGAGTCCATACTAATTAACAAGACCCTTGATTTCCTAGCGGAAGAATCTACTGTTACGGAAAGTTAGAAATTAACCTTAGAAGAGAGTAATTGAGTGAGTTTTTACGTCCCAAACGTTATTGAAAATACAGGTCGCGGTGAGCGGAGCATGGACATTTATAGTCGTCTGCTCAAAGACCGCATCATCTTTATTGGTACGCCTATCGATGATACTATTGCCAACTTGGTGATCGCCCAGTTGCTATTCCTTGAGATGGAGGATCCCAAAAAGGATATTAATTTATACATCAATTCGCCAGGAGGAGTTGTTACGGGTGGCATGGCGATTTACGATACTGTGAACCTGCTTAGCTGCGATGTCGTCACTTACTGTGTCGGAATGGCCGCAAGCATGGCTACCATACTGCTTGCGGCTGGAACGCCAGGCAAGCGCTACGCGCTTCCCAATAGTCGAGTAATGATTCACCAACCATCAGGTGGAGCGGGCGGCCAAACTTCTGATATCACGATTGCCGCTCGTGAAATCAACCGCTGGAAACAAGTATTGAATCAGGTCATTTCCAAGCACACAGGTAAACCCGAAGAACAAGTCGAAAAAGATTCTGATCGTGATTACTATATGACTGCTGAAGAGGCCAAGGCATATGGTATCGTCGATAACGTCATAGCTGCGCGGGAAACGCCCGTCCTAGCAGCGTCTTAAATTTCCTATGGCCAAATCCACCAAACTGACCTTCTGCTCTTTTTGCGGTAAATCGCAGAATGAAGTCCGCAAGATGATTGCGGGCCCAGGTGGGGTGTATATTTGTGACTCCTGTGTAAACGTATGCAAAACGGTTATCGACCGTGAAGTTAAGGCATCCGAACCTCAGGAATCAGCTCCCTTCAAGCTGCTTAAACCGAATCAAATCTGTGCTGAGCTGGATCAACATGTCATTGGTCAGATACACGCGAAAAAAGTACTATCAGTCGCAGTATACAATCACTACAAGCGGTTGATGCATCGCAATCAAATGCATGATCGAAAGATCGATGAGTCATTGATCGATGTTGAAATTGAAAAGAGCAATATCTTGATGATTGGACCCACGGGGAGTGGTAAAACCTACCTCGCCCGAACGTTGGCCAAACTACTGGATGTCCCATTTGCAATTGCCGATGCTACCACGTTAACAGAGGCGGGTTATGTCGGTGAAGATGTAGAAAACATCGTGTTGCGTCTTTTGCAGTCCGCTAACTACGACGTGAAAAAAGCGGAGTGCGGTATCATCTATGTGGATGAGATTGATAAGAT
>CALGUT010000240.1 GCA_937920335.1 uncultured Opitutales bacterium | reverse complement strand
AGTGGTTGTTGATTATCACTGTAAGCCTTTCACGGGCGACTGGAATGGTTCAGGCATGCATTGTAACTTTTCGACGAAATACCTTCGCGAAGTTGGAGGCGAAGAATACTTCCTTAAACTCATGGATGCTTTTGAAAAGAACAAGGAAGAGCACATTGCTGCCTATGGTCCAGACAACCACATGCGTCTCACCGGTCTCCACGAAACGCAATCAATTGATATGTTCTCTTGGGGGCTTTCTGACCGTGGTGCTTCAATCCGCCTACCGGTCAATTTTATCAAAGATGGTTACAAGGGTTATCTCGAAGATCGTCGCCCGAACTCTCAAGGAGATCCATACCGGATCTGCTCACGTGTTCTCAAGACGATTGCCGAAGTTCCAGCCGATTAGTCATCGTCTTATACGATTTGCTAAAGGCGCCTCTATCCGAGGCGCCTTTTTTACGTCAGAATCTTTGGGTAAATTCGATTGCTAGCAAAGGGGCATCCGTTAATTTGCGAAGTTTTGATAATGTTGGTTAAGCTCACAAGCCCTTCAGTTGTTAAGCGGATCCCCGTGGCTTGGATTATCGCAGCTCCCTTGGCGGGATTTATTCCACTATGGCTCTATTGGGATGATTTCTCAAAATTTTTCTATCAAGGGGTTGAATGGGATCAGCTCAACCGGATAGAGGCTGACGGATTATTTATATGGGTGTTCAGTTTTTTTGGAGAAAACTTTGCTCCAGTATTTAAACTGTTTTGGGCGGGATTGCTTTTTGCGGGTAGCGGTAACTACCATATATTTGTCTTTGGATCCTTTGCTCTGCACGTCGTAGTGGTGTTCCTTTTTGGATATTTATTGAGGCAATGGGGCTTTGGTGGGTTCGTGATCGTGTTCAGTCAAATGGTGCTAGCTGTAAATTACACGCACATAGAGATCCTTGCACAGAGTATACAAGTTTCGAATTTTCTATCCTACGGTTTTCTTTTAGCCTTGGTGATTTTCTTTTTCAGACCTTGGTTGGAGGGCGGCAGTTATTCAACAAAGCTATGCGTATGCCTGTGTGTTTTGTCCTCTCTGGGTGCATTGAGTTTCGTTCGTGGAGTACTGAACGGTATCGTCGTAGGAGTGATCGCTGTAGCGCTATATTTCTTGGGAGATCCTGCTAATAGGAAGCTTCTGCGGCCTGCCAAGTATGTGGTGGTGCCCTCTATCGTAGTTGGGCTAATCGTCGCTATGGGTATTTTTTATAATCAAACAGCTTTCAGGTCTGACGGAGCAGGTTTCAGTCGGTTCCTCGATCATTTCCTTTTCCAGATCACTCTTAATCCTTGGTATCAGCAGCTTCGAAATTTGTCACTGACAGGTGGACAGAGCCTGTTGCTTTTGGAATTGAGTGCGGTGGTGATCTGTTTCGCTGTTTACTTTGCAACAGATTTTCAGAAAAACCTGTTCCTATTACTTCTGTTGTTCTTTCTTGGAAACGGTTTTTTTACGGCACTTGGGCGAAGTCATTTGTCGCTAGATCATACAGTTGCGTGGCGCTACCAGTATGGTTGTCTGATCGTATTCGTGCCACTGGTGGCTACCGTCATTGAAAGAATCCTAAGAAGTGTGCCGTTTCGATTTATGCCTGTTACGGCAGGGGTATTGGTGATTTGGTGGACATCTTTGTGGGTGTTCGACCATTGGAAATATCACATTCCTACCTGGGCTGAAGAACGAGGAACAAAAATTCGCGCAAGTACGACGGCTAGTATGACAGATCTTGAAGCCCACACTATTTCGACTCTTGAAGCGGTTAACGACGAACGAGCGCTTGAGTTAATTAAAGCGTTCAACCTTCGATTGGCAGCTAAGGAAAACGATAATGAGTGATCAAAATCCAAGTAACGGGGTGAGGCCTAACGTTTCTTTAGCTTGGGTGTTTGTGGGGGCACTTGTTGGGTGGGTTCCTTTGATCTGGCATTTTGAGTATTTCTGGCAGTTTTTCTACTTTATGGACGAATGGGATCTCATTAATAAAATGGATGTTCTGGGCTACCAAAACTGGGTTTTCGGATTCTTCGCTGAGAATTTTGTGCCGGTCTTTAAGTTAATTTGGTCAGGTCTGATATTTAGCGGGAATGGAAACTATCATTTCATAATGGTTTTCGGTTTCTTGCTGCATTCGTTGATTTTGCTGTTGATCGGCTACTTACTTCGCATGTGGGGATTCGGATTGTTCACCATTTTGTTTTCGCAGTTGGTAGTGGGGTTAAATTACACCCATATCGAGGTTCTAACCTGGACGTCTCAGTATTCCTCGTTGCTTGCGTTTCTTTCCTTTTTGCTGGTTTTAGTCCCATTCTCACGAGCGTACATTAAGCAGATTGTCACTCCGTGGAGCGTCTGCACGGTGATAGTTGTCGTTTCCGCGTTGGGGGCGCTTAGTTTTTCGCGGGGGGTCTTGAATGGCGTTTCGATATTCGGGTGTTGCGTGGTTCTTTGGATGCTTCGGGATCCGAAGGTGAAAAGCGTTTGGAGAGCAGCAATCTCGGCCATGATACCCTGTGTAGGCATTGCGCTTTATATCGCAATCTGGTCCTTTTCGAACTCTTCTAATTTTTCAAGTTCTGGTAGCCGATTGGATGCTATTTTTACACACTTCTTTTTTCGAATATCGCTGAATCCCTGGTATCAACAAATTCGTGAGCTGCAGATTAGCTGGAGTCAGGCCTTAGTCCTTTTGCAACTCAACGTCATGTGTCTGGTATTCGGGATTCGCTGGGCACGTAAGGCTAATCGACCATTACTTTATTTGTTGGTTTTGTTCTTTCTCGGTGATGCCTTTTTGTTGGCGCTTGGCAGGAACCATTTGCATATTTCCAGTATATCTGGGTGGCGCTACCAATACCTGATTCTTGTATTGTTTGCTCCATTTGTAGGAGTTCTTTTAGAGAAGTTTCTCGGGTATGTTCGCCAGGATCTAATACGGCGTAGTGCATCTTTTGTCGTCCTGCTTGTGATTGCTCGCTGGGTTTTTATTCCCTGGGGCGTGCATTTACCGACTTGGTCTCAGGAACGCGGAACTTACGCGCGGCAGAAGATCGTGGATGATAGCTCGGTTGCAGAGGATTACGATATATCGAAGTTTGACGAAGTTAGTAATGAGCGGGCGTTAGAGCTTAAGGAGAAGTACAACCTGCACTGATCGAGTAGAGGGGCTAATTTCTTCTATTTGCAGTAATTATTCCGTAATCGTTGTAGTAAAAAACCTCCGATAGAGGGTTGAAATCTCCTTAATGATATGTCCGAATACTGTTTTTCTAATCTTTCTTGTAACAATCCTACCTACGACAGGTCCTATTATAGCGATCTAGAATAAGCCTCTAAACAAACGATATGCGCATTAAGCACTGGGACAATTTTGCATTTATAGCCGGTTATCACCTGCTTCTACTTTTACTACTTCCACTTTTCGTTATCCATTTTCACTGGTCAGCGCTTGTATTGTGTTTTGTGACTTACGTGTTAGGCGGATTAGCGATTACGGCAGGTTACCATCGCTTGTTTTCTCATAAGGCTTACAAGGCAAGTCCTGTGTATGAGATGCTGAATTTGTTTTTCGCAACGTTGGCAGTGGAAGCTTCAGCGCTTCAATGGTCAAACGATCATCGCGTTCATCACACTCATGTGGATACAGACAAAGACCCTTACAATATTAACCGGGGTTTCTTCTATGCTCACATCGGTTGGCTCTTTGTTCATCATGTGCCTATTCAGGATCGTGTCGTTTCGGATCTGAAAAAGAACCCACGCGTGATGTTTCAGTATAATCACTTGCTTGCGATGTCGTTGGTTTCAAACGGCCTGGTATTTGCGATTGGGTGCCTGTTTATGCATCCTATTGCCTCACTTGTAGGCGGGGTTCTGCTCCGGGTATTTTTGATTCATCACTGCACGTGGTTTATTAACTCTTTAGCTCATATCTGGGGTTCGCGCACCTATGCGAAGGAGCAAACTGCGGTCGACAATGGTATCCTTGCGCTGCTGACATTCGGAGAAGGCTATCACAATTACCACCACGCTTTGGCCTACGACTACCGGAATGGTATTCGTTGGTATCACTTCGATCCTACAAAATGGTTGGTGTGGACGTGCTCAAAACTGGGTATGACATCGGACCTTCGCCGAGTAAGCAAAGTGCACCTTCAAAAGATTCTTGTTAGTAAAGATAAGGAGTTGTTGATGGACAGGTTCAAAACGGAATTCGATGAGAAGGCGGTTGAATTGCGGAAACGCGCAGAAGAATTGGCGCATACATTTGAAGAAAAGGCTGCAGTGATTCTTCGGAAAGCTCGTGAGCTTAAGGACGCAACTGATGCGAAACGGTTGGAGTTGAAGCTCGAAATCAAAGAACTAAAACGCGAGTTGAAAGTACATTGGAAAGAATGGGTGGAATTGACTCAGTATGTGGTAAAGAACTACCATATCGCTCACGCCCACTAGGCATACATCTGGCGTTTTCCTTTATCTCTGGTATACGTAGATGTCTTGGTGATTATCCCACCCGGCTGGGATGAATTGTCGCAATTGCCATTCGCCAGATTGCTCACCTATTTTTTCTATCTGTTCGTATTTGCTAACCGAGAAGCCGTAACCGTTTCTTGCAGGTTCATATTCTGTAAACCCGTATCCGGTTTTTTGATATTGATTTAGTAGATCCGCAATGACTGATGGGGGTAGGGAGTAGTTAAGCTCCTTTCGCGATAGAAAGTCAGCCACTCGGTTGCCGTGGGTCGTAAATATGCATATTCCGTTTGGAGACAGGTGCCGATACATACAGTTAATGAGCTTCTGGCATTGGCTCTGGTTTAGGTGCGTGACTAAAGATCCGCACCATATGAGGTCATAGTTCTGATCCAGATTGATTGCAGAAAAATCCGTTTTTGATAGCCAGGCTGTTGCTTTGAATTCACGTTTGCAGAATCTTAAAGCGGTCGACTCAAGTTCAAGGCAATGCAGGCTAGCTTCTGGGAATTTGGCTCTTAGAAAACGGGAGACACGACCATATCCACTTGGAAAATCCAAAATATATTTTGGCGGTTGGGCTTCGCAGCTAAGCAGGGCTGTCTTAATGCACTCCATTGCAGAAAGACCGACTTTGATATAGTGGATTCCGTTGTCATGCAGATACCCTAGTTCCCTTTTGTGGATAGTTGTACTGATGCGCTGTAAGCACTGGATCTGGTCTCCCGTTAAAGAGGTCGTGAGGAGGCCATCTCGAGCCGCCTTCAGGTTTGGAGAATTAAAAAAGCCGCGCATGGATACTCAGACCATTTGGCAAAGGTTCATTCGCTTTCGCAAAATGTCACGGGATCAACGGTGCAAGTATTTCAGCCCAGATCTGGTAGCCTTCATCGCTCATATGAAGCAAATCATCTGCGAAGAGGTCTAGATGGAATTCTCCGTTTGTAGAGAAGTACTGGTCAGCGGATTCAGAGACAAAGTTAATGCGTTGGTCTTTTTGAGCTTCGAGATTTAGAAGGTAATTAAATGCGAGTTCGGTCTCGATAATAGCTGCCCGTTTTGGGCTTGGCCTGGAAGC